>JAJDAI010000576.1 GCA_029261955.1 Deltaproteobacteria bacterium
GAACCTCAAGGCCGTGCAGGGACCCACTCCGACGCCCCCGCGCATCCCGGAGCCCGCCTTCGAGGACGACTCGCTGGAGCCCTTGCCCACCAGCTCCCTGACCGAGCTGCCTGCTGCGCCGCCGGCGGCCGATCTGCCGAGCGACCCGCCGACCCTGGAGAGGATGACGGCGATCGACCCGACGGCCCTGCCCGACGATCCGCTGCCCTTCATCGAGCTGCCCTCGAACAGCGGGCTCGAGCCCATCGAGACGTCGGCGATCCAGCCGCTGAACACCGCGGACCTCGACGTCCTGGAGCCCATCGGCGCGGAGAGCTTCTACGACATCGTGCCGCTCACCGAGGAGCCGTCGGTCTCCGCAGGCCCCGTCTCCAGCGCCCTCGGGCGGAGCGGTGGACCCTTCGGGCCGCACGACTCGCGCTTCCGCCTGCTGCTGCTGCCCGACGAGACCTACCGCGGCCGCGCCCACTGGCTGCGGCACCGCCTCGCCGACACCTGCGAGATCGACCTCTACACCTCGGTCCAGGTGCTCCAGAAGGAGGTGCCCAGCTTCCTGCTCGCCTGCGACGACGAGGACGAGGCCCAGGAGAAGCGGGAGCACCTCGAAGCCGGCGGCCTGCGCGTGCTGCTGCTGGACCGGGAGACCTGGCTGAACGACGTCGAGCCCCTGTACGTCACGGAGGCCTTCGGCGACCCGCCGGGCCCGGTGACCTTCAAGACCCGCAGCGGGGCCCTCATCGAGGTGAAGCGCGGCGGCTTCTCCTGGGCGGCCTTCGGGGAGATCCAGCCCGACAACGCGCGTCGGCCGCTGCTGCCCGAGCGCTCCTTCAAGGGCCGCACTGTCAGCCCGGGGCGCGGCTTCGACGCCGCGGGCGGGCCCTACATGCTGCTGGACCTGTTCCTGTCCCGCGCCGCCCAGCCCATCCGCATCCGCTCCGACCGCTTCGACTTCACCTGCCTGGAGGAGGAGCGCGCGCTGGCGGCGACGGTGAACATGCGCCGCATGTTGAAGTGGCTGTCCCCGGTGCCGGACAAGTCGGTCGAGCTCGATGAGCGCTTCAAGCGCGTGCCGCACATCGACCACTCCATCCGCGCGGACGACGAGGTCCACTCGCCCGTGCCGCGCCGCGAGCTCGAGTTCACGGAGTACGGCCTGATCCTCCAAGCGGCTCGGCGCAGGCGCTCGTGATCCAACTCCGCCTGCGGCCCGGGCGCCGCCACCGCGTGCTCCAGGGGCACCCCTGGGTCTTCAGCAACCAGCTGGCCGGCATCCCCGACGCGCTGGAGCCCGGCGACCGCGTCGAGGTGCTCGACAGCCAGGGCGGCTTCGTGGGGCTCGGCTACGCGCACCCCAACACGCTCATCACCGCCCGCATCCTGGAGCGTCAGGACGGCGTGGAGGTGGACTCGCACTGGCTGGCTCAGCGGCTCGAGGACGCGTTGGAGCTGCGTCGGCGGGTCTGCGGCGGGCGGACCGGCTTCCGCTGGGTCCACGCCGAAGCAGACGGCCTCCCCGGCCTGATCATCGACCGCTACGAGGACGAGCAGGGCCCGCGGGCCGTGCTCACCGCCAACACGGCGGGCATGGAGCGCTGGCGCGAGGACATCGAGGCCCTGCTCCAGGACCGCTTCGGGCTGCGCGGCGCGCTGTGGAAGTGCGACGGGCGCGGCCGCCAGCTGGAGGGCCTGGCCCCGCGCGTGGAGCCGGCCTTCGGCGACACGGAGGGCTGGGTGCTCGACGACGACGGGGTCCAGGTGGGCTTCGACGCGGCGGGCGGTCAGAAGACCGGGCTCTTCCTGGACATGTGGGAGAACCGGCGCCGCATGGTCCCGGCCCTGGCCCGGGGCCGGGTGGCCGACCTGTTCAGCTACGTCGGCCAGTGGGGCCTGCACATGGCCGCCGCCGGTGCGAGCGAGGTGATCTGCGTGGACCGCTCCGCCGGCGCCATCGAGCAGGTGGTTGCCAACGCGGCGCGCAACGACCTGCAGGTCGAGGCCGTCGCCGCGGACGTGAAGACCTGGCTCGCGGAGCAGGAGGAGGGGAGCTTCGACTCCGTCGTCTGCGATCCGCCCGCCTTCATCCAGTCCCGCAAGAACCTGCCCGCTGGCCTGCACGCCTACCGCCTGCTCTACGCCCAGGCCCTGCGCGCCGTGCGCCCCGGCGGCTTCGCGGTGCTGGCGTCGTGCTCGCACCACCTGGACGACGCGGCCTTCGCCGATCTGATCGCCGCGGCGGCCAAGGCGGCGAAGCGCAGCGCGCGGGTGCTGATCCGCGGGGATCAGGCTCCCTGCCATCCGGTGTCGTTGTCGGTGCCTGAATCGCGCTACCTGAAGTGCTGGCTGCTCCAGGTAGGCTGAGCCCATGACCACATGGCTGGTGACGGGCGGCGCGGGCTTCATCGGACGGCGGCTCGTCGAGCAGCTGCTGGCCGAAGAGCAGCGCGTGGTCGTGCTCGACTCCCTCAGCTACGCCGCCCACCCGGGCGCGCTCGAGGCGATGGCCTGCGACTCCCTGGAGGTTCTGCGCGGCAGCGTCGCTTCGCCCGAGGACGTCGCGGCGGCCATGGAGCGCGCGCCCGACTTCGTCGTCAACCTGGCGGCGGAGACCCACGTCGACCGCTCCCTGAAGGACGCCGGACCCTTCCTGGCCACCAACGCGACGGGCGCCTGGGTCGTCGCCGCCTCCGTGCTGGAGCGGGGCGGCCGCCTGGTCCAGGTGTCCACGGACGAGGTCTACGGCGACCTCAACGGCCGCCCGCCGGCCCGCGAGCACGACCGCGTCAACCCGACGAACCCCTACGCGGCATCGAAGGCCTGCGGCGACGCGCTCGCGCTGTCCCTGGGCCGCGCGCAGGGCCTGAACGTCGTCGTGACCCGAGGAGCGAACACCTACGGCCCCGGCCAGTTCCCCGAGAAGCTGCTGCCCCTCGCCGCGCGGCGCTGGGCGGAGGGCGAGCCGATGTCGCTCTACGGCGACGGCTTCCACATCCGCGACTGGCTGCACGTCGACGACCACGTGGCCGGCATCCTGGCCGCTGCGCGCGTCGGCGAGGCGGGCCGCGTCTACCACCTGGGAAGCGGGGACGGCCGCACCAACCGCGAGGTCCTGATGCTCTGGCGCAAGGCGCTGGGGCTCGAGGGGCACAGCACGGACTACCTCCAGCCCGTCGCCGATCGCCCGGGGCACGACCGCAGGTACGCGATGGAGCACGGCTGGACCCGGCAGGCGCTCGGCTGGGAGGCGGCGGTGCGCTTCGAGGACGGGCTCGTCCGGACGGCCAACT
>JAJDAI010000577.1 GCA_029261955.1 Deltaproteobacteria bacterium
GTCTCCGAGGCCGTGCTGGAAGCCCAGGGCTCCGTGCTCACCAACAAGTACGCCGAGGGCCTGCCCAACCGGCGCTACTACGGCGGCTGCGAGAACGCGGACCTCGTCGAGAACCTCGCCCGCAAGCGCGCCCGCGAGCTCTTCGGTTGTGAGCGGGTCAACGTCCAGCCCCACTCCGGCGCGCAGGCCAACATGGCCGTCTACATGACCGCGCTGGAGCACGGCGACCGCGTGCTGGGCATGAACCTCAACCACGGCGGCCACCTCACCCACGGCAGCCCGGTCAACTCCTCGGGACGCAACTACGACTTCGCGGCCTACGGCGTGGACATCGCCACCGGCCGCATCGACTACGACGACGTCGAGGCGCAGGCGAAGAAGCACCAGCCCAAGATGATCGTCTGCGGCGCCAGCGCCTACCCGCGCCAGATCGACTTCGCGCGCTTCCGGGCCATCGCCGACGAGGTCGGCGCGCTGCTCTTCGCCGACATCGCCCACATCGCGGGCCTCGTCTGCACCAAGCTGCACCCCGATCCCATCCCCCACTGCCACTTCGTCACCACGACCACGCACAAGACCCTGCGCGGGCCGCGCGGCGGCATCTCCATGACGACGGCGCAGTACGGCAAGACCCTGAACTCCCGGGTCTTCCCCGGCATGCAGGGCGGGCCGCTGATGCACGTCATCGCCGCGAAGGCCGTGGCCTTCGGCGAGGCGCTCCAGCCCAGCTTCACCACCTACGCGAAGCAGGTCATTCACAACGCGGCCGTGCTGGCCGACACCTTGACCGCGGGCGGCCTGTCGCTCGTCTCGGGCGGCACCGACAACCACCTGCTGCTGGTCTCGCTGCTCGACTCGGACATCACCGGCAAGGCAGCTGAAGATGCCCTCGGCGGCGCACACATCACGGTGAACAAGAACACCGTGCCCGGCGAGACGCGCAGCCCCTTCGTGACCTCGGGCCTGCGGATCGGGACGCCCGCGCTGACCTCGCGTGGTATGCGCACCGACGACATGAAGCAGATCGGCCAGTGGATCGTCGAGATCCTCGAAGACCCCACCGACACGGCTCGCCAGCAGCGCGTCCGCGCCGACGTCCGTTCGCTGTGCGCCCAGCACCCCATCTACCCGGACCGCCTCACCGAGGCGCGCACGGAGCTGGCGAAGCTGGAGGCCTGAGCCCTCATGCGCTGCCCCGCCTGCGGTCACGCGGCCTCCCGCGTCGTGGACTCCCGACCCGGCCTCGACGGCCTGGAGATCCGGCGTCGCCGCGAGTGCGAGGGCTGCCACGGTCGCTTCACGACCTACGAGCGCATCGAGCTCCAGCCGCCGATGGTCGTCAAGCGGGACGGCCGGCGCGAGCCCTTCGACGCCAACAAGCTGCGCCGCGCGCTGCGCACCGCCTGCCGCAAACGCCCCGTGGACGCCGAGGCGCTGGAGCGCATCGTGCGCACCGTGACCCACAAGCTGTCCGCCACCGGGGACCGCGAGGTGGACGCCACGACCATCGGGCGCGAGCTGCTCGACGACCTCGCGCACGTCGACCAGGTGGCCTACGCCCGCTTCGCCAGCGTCTACCTGCGCTTCGAGACGCTCGCCGACTTCGACACCCTGCTCCGGGAGCCGGCAGGCCGGAGGGGCACGTGAGCGAGATCGACGGCGACTCCGCGGCGATGCTGCGGGCCCTGGAGCTGGCGCACGGCGCCCGGGGCAGGACCTGGCCGAACCCCATGGTCGGCTGCGTCGTCGTGCGCGACGGGCAGCTGCTGGCGGAGGGCGTCACCCAGCCCTGCGGCGAGGACCACGGCGAGGTCGACGCCCTCAAGAAGCTCGGGTTCCGCGCCGAGGGCGCGACGCTCTACGTGAACCTGGAGCCCTGCTGCCACTGGGGTCGCACGCCGCCCTGCACCGACGCGATCCTCCGCTCGGGCTTGACCCGGGTGGTCGTGGGCATGGTGGACCCGCACTCCGCCGTCGCCGGACAGGGCATCGCCCAGCTGCGCGAAGCCGGCCTCCAGGTCGACGTCGGCCTGCTCGAGGACGCGTGCCGCGCCGTCAACGAAGCGCACCTGATCTTCAAGACCCTGGGCCGGCCCTTCGTCACCCTCAAGTCGGCCATCACCGCCGACGGGCGCACGGCGACGAAGGACGGCAGGAGCGCCTGGATCACCGGCGACGCCGCCCGGGCCCACGCACGCCACGAGCGCGGCCTGCACCAGGCGGTGCTCGTCGGCGTGGGCACGGTGCTGGCCGACGACCCGCAGCTCACCGCCCGCGACCCGGCCCTCGCCCGCCAGGGCATCGCCGAGCCCGCGCGGATCGTGCTCGATGGCGGCCTGCGCACCCCGCCGGGCGGACGGCTCCTCCAGGGCGAAGGCGGCCCCGTCTGGATCTTCACCAGCGAGCAGGCCATCGACTCCCCCGCGGCGGCGCCCCTGCGTGCGGCGGGCGCCGAGCTCGTGCCCTGCGGAGCCGAACGGGTCGAGCTGGCCCACCTGCTCGGCATCGTCGCCGACCGCGGCGTGGCCACCCTGTTCGTGGAAGGCGGCGCCACGGTGCACGGCGCCTTTCTCGACGCCGGCCTCGCGGATCGCCTGCTGATGTACGTCGCCCCGAAGCTCTTCGGAGGCCGCGACGCGCTGCCGATGGCAGCCGGAGACGGCATCGGGGATCCCAAGGCGGCGCTCCAACTGGCACCGTTCGCCGTCAAGCGCCTGGGCACCGACCTGCTGCTCGAGACCCGGCGCCTGGACGGTCCCGCGGGCCCCTGGTGGTCCCGCAAGCACGGAGGCTCCTGATGTTCACCGGAATCATCGAAGCGACGGGCAGCGTCGCCCGCATCGACCGCACACCCGAAGGCTGCCGCATCGCCATCGAGGCCACCTTCGACGAGGCCTACAAGATGGGCGAGTCCATCGCGGTGGATGGCTGCTGCCTGACGGTCGTCGGTTTCGAGGGCG
>JAJDAI010000578.1 GCA_029261955.1 Deltaproteobacteria bacterium
CGATCCTCAACGCCAAGCGTGAGAAGCGCGAGGCCGAGCTGGCCGATGTCACCCGCGAGGCGGACGAGCGCATCGCCGGCAGCCAGCGCAAGTACGACCGACTGGCGAAGGAGAAGCTCGATCAGGAGGTCAAGGACTTCCCCGAGACGACCAAGGACCTGCAGCACTTCGAGAAGGGTGTGCGGGACGACGTCATCGACGAGATCGAGGCCGAGCGCGAGGCTGAGCTCCAGCGCATCGCGGACGAGAACGAGCCGCCGAACCCCTACCGGGACTTCACCGACACGTTCAAGATCGAGTCCGACAAGGCCTTCAAGAAGGCGATGGAGCGCAACCGCGAAGGTCGGCCGCTGCTCCCGCCCCAGTTCGACCTCTTCGAGATGCCCCAGTGGGAGGCGTTCGTCTCCGAGCAGATGCTGCCCATCGCCCGCCCGATGGCGCCCGAAGGCAAGCTCCGCAAGGACTGGCAGGCCGAGTTCCTGCGCATCGAACGCGAGTACGACGTCTACGACGACCTCGACGAGAAGCGCGTGGTCGAGGACCTGGTCCTGAGCACGCGGATCCTCTGGGAGGACGATGTCTACACGCTGGTCGCGGGCATGGACACCGAGAAGGTCTACGCCCGAAACATCGAGGGCAACGAGGTCATCCTCGGGAACGAGCAGGAAGTGCTGCTCTGGGCCCCGAGCGAGGAGCAGAAGGCCGCTCGCGAGGCGATGTACAAGGAGATCCAGACCCTCATCTACCTGCAGGGCAAGAAGCGTCACCAGGGCAAGCTGAAGTGTGAGGCCCTCGAGGCCCTGCTCAAGTTCGACGACCTGCGCGACAGCTTCGAGTACAACGCCCGCTACGCTGAGTGCCTCAGCAACCGCAACAAGTGGGAGCAGGCCACCGAGTACGTGCAGCGTGCGCTCGAGAATCGCCCCGCCGACCACGCCGAGGGCGAGAACGCCGGGCACTACCTCGTCTCGCTCCAGGTCAACTCCCGCATCAAGCTGCGCAACGCCTACGAAGGCAGTGACCCCAGCCGCGGTCTGCAGCACGTGATGGACCAGACGCGTCGCCTCGACGCCGAGAAGGCCCACAACGACCTGCGCGAGTTCATCATGCAGTCGGCCAACGACTCGTCCGCCCTCAAGTCGGTCGACTCGGGCATCTACGCCCTCGCCAAGGAGGAGCTCAAGGAGCAGCAGCAGGTTCAGGTCCTGAACGCCATCATGCTGTCGGGGATCGTCCTCATCCTGCTCCCCATCGCGTTCGGCTTCGACGAGATTCGCTCGCGCAAGATGGCGCAGGACTTCTTCGTCTCCTCGGAGAATCTGCCGAACGACCACTGGGCCATCGTGGAGCAGGACAAGAGCTCCACGCGCGTGAACTTCACCGTGGACTCAGTCGGGTATCTGGAATCCGAAGGAGTCAAGACGAGCACGGCCGATCTCATCGCGTCGGGCCGGGCGAAGGACGTGGGCGGCTACTACCAGCTCGAGCTGGGTGAGGAAGAGCGCTTCGTCAACGACGTGGGCCACATGGTCTTCTTCATTCACCGCGTCTTCCAGGCGAAACTCCTGCCGGCTCCGTTCGCGCAGAACATCGACTGGCTGTTCATCGGCATCCTCGCCTCCCTGCTCTTCCTGGGCGGCTCCTTCATGGTCACGCTGCTCATGCGGCCCTACGACCCGAGCCAAGAGGTCATCACGATCCCCGACCGGTTCGTGGAGCTCATGGTCCAGCAGGTCGAGAAGGAGAAGGAGAAGAAGAAGCCCGCTGGCAACAAGGACGCCGGTGAAGGCGCCAAGGCCAAGGACGAGGAAGGCAAGACTGGCAAGAAGGAGCACAAGCTCAAGAAGGCCAAGGGCAGCAAGATCGCGATCCAGAAGTCGGAACTCGACAAGAAGATCGCCGAGTCCACCGGCCTGCTCGCCGACCTCCAGACCATGACCGACAACAGCGTGTTCGGTACGGGTGGCCTCGACGCCTCCGTCTCCAACGCCCTGGGCGGCCTCATCGGCTCGCAGTACGGCAACCAGTACGGCTCCGGCGGCCTCGGCTCCCGCGGCTCGGGCTTCGGTGGCGGCGGCACGGCGGCCGGCCTCGGTGGCCTCGGCACCCGCGGCTCCGGCCTCGGCGGCTCCGGCTACGGCCGCGGCGCGGGCTTCTACGGCAAGAAGGGCGGCGGCTCCCCCGGCGTTGGCGCCGGCGACCCCATCATCCTCGGCGCGCTCGACAAGTCCATCATCGACCGCATCGTCAAGAAGCACCTTCCCCAGATCCGCTACTGCTACCAGAAGGAGCTGAACAAGAATCCCAAGCTGTTCGGCAAGATCGTGGTCAAGTTCGTGATCTCCAAGGAAGGCGCGGTCTCCTCCGCTTCGACGAAGTCGTCGACGATGAACAACCCCATCGTCGAGAAGTGCATCAACTCGCGCTTCATGCGCATGCGCTTCCCCAAGCCCAAGGGCGGCGGCATCGTCATCGTTTCCTACCCGTTCGTGTTCAACGCCCAGGGCGGCTGACCTGCCACCCCGCGCCCATCCCCCCGCCGAGCCCATGCCCATGCTCCGCCTGCTGCTGATTCTCCTGCTCGCTGCGCCCTTTGCGGTGCTGCCCGTGTCTGCGTTCGCTCAGGACGAAGACGACGAGCCGGACGACGATGATGAGGACGAAGACGGCGGAGTCGGCGACGACGACGACGTGGTCGAGGACATCGACCGCGAAGAGGAGCGCCGGCGGCGTAGCAGCACGAAGAAGAAGCGCAAGAAGATCGTCCGCGAGGTCGTCAAGGGCGCCTACGCGAAGATCAACATGGGGCCGACCTTCTGGTTGCCGCCGATCTCCACGTGGACCTCGACCTCGGGCACCGAGATCGACTTCTCCTTTGGCTACGACGTCCTCGACAAGCTCAACTTCACGCTGACGGTCGAAGGCTCCTTCTTCAACGTCATCACGAACGCGACCGGCCCCCAGCTGTTCGGCAACACGGTCCAGCCGTCGCCGCTTCAGGGCGACTTCAACATGTTCGGCGGCACGGCCGCGGTGCGCTTCGGCCCCAACTTCCTGGGCAAGCGCGCCAAGCGGCTGCACCTGGCCATCCAGGTCGGTGGCGGCGTCGGCTACTCGCCGATCCTCGTGGACATCGAGACGTCTACGCTCTTCGCTGCCAACTCGCAGACCTACGGCCAGCTCATCCAGGGCGGCCCGGTGGGGCTGATCACCCCGGCCATCGGCCAGGAGT
>JAJDAI010000579.1 GCA_029261955.1 Deltaproteobacteria bacterium
TGCCGCCCAGCTCCAGCGAGGCGGGCACGAGGTTCGCTGCGGCCGCCTGCGCGACCTTGCGGCCAGTCGCGACCGAGCCGGTGAAGACGATCGCGTCGAGGCCCGGGTGGGCGGTGAGCGCCGCGCCGACCTCGCCGGCTCCAACCAGCGTGGTGAGCAGGCCCTCGGGCAGCAGGCCCTCGAAGAGCCCGGCGATCGCCCGCCCGCTGAGCAGGGAGTACTCGGAGGGCTTGAAGATCACCGCGTTGCCCGCCATGAGCGCGGGCACCAGGGTCCGCATCGGCAGGGCCAGCGGGTAGTTCCAGGGCGTGATGAGCGCGATGACCCCCCGCGGGTGGTACTCGATGACGCCCTTCTTGCCCGGGTACGAGAGCGCGTCGATCGGCACGGCCTCGGACTTCAGCCACTTCTTGTCGGTCTTGAGGTGCACGTCCACCACCGACGCGGCGCCCATGACCTCCGAGAGCAGGCCCTCCGCGCGCGACTTGCCGTGCTCCAGGCGGATCGTCTCCGCGAGCTCGTCTGCCCGCTCCACGATGCGGTGCAGGACCTGCTTGAGCACCACGCCGCGCTCCTTGACGCTGCGCTTCGCCCAGAGGGCACCCGCCACCTTCGCCGCGGCCACGGCCTGGTCGACGGCGTCGACGGAGTCGGGGGTGAACGTCTCGAGGACGTCCCAGGTGCGCGGGTCGATCGCGTTGAGGCGACCGTCGGCGGTCGTGCGGTCGGGGGCGGTCATGGCGACTCCGGATGGATCAGGGATCGGCGGCGCAGCGGAAGCCGGGCCCGGGCTCCCAGCGCTCGGCGGCTGGGAGGATGCGTGCAAAGAGCGTGAGGTACTCGCGGCGGTTCCACGGCGCGATGCCGCCGCCCTTGAGGAAGGGCTCGCTGCTGCCGCGCGCGACCCACTCGGGCACGCTGCCGACGAGGTCGAGCTCGCCCGACGGGGAGGCTCCGCCCAGCTTCGAGCCCACCGGCTCCAGCGACTCCCCGGCGACGACCTTGTCCTGGGTGAAGGTGTCGCCCCAGGGGTAGGTCCGGCCGTCGGCGCCCGTGGCGGCCCGCTCCCACTGCGACTCGGTCGGCAGCCGGCCGCCAGCCCAGAGGCAGAAGTCCTCTGCGTCTCCGTAGGACGCGCCCGTGACGGGCAGCTGGGGGTCGTCGCCCGGGGCGGAGATGCTCCAGGCGGCGGGGGAGTCCCGGCCCGTGGCGTCCAGGAAGGTGCGGAAGGCGCCGAGCGTGACCTCGGTGCGGTCCAGGCGGAAGGCGTCCACCCGAACGGACACCGGGGTGGGATCTCCGGCCAGGACCTTCACGTAGCTGCCCGCGCTGTGCAGCACGCGGTCGATGGCGAGGCCGGAGGGGCTCTGCTTCGGGGCGGGGGCCGCCTCGGGCACGGCGGGGGTCTCGGCCGCCGGGACCGGCTCCGTCTCGGGTTCCGGCTCGCCGCGGCTGAGGAGCAGGTAGAGGCCCAGGCCCAGCACCGCGAGCCCGGCCGAGGCGACCAGCAGGCCCGCGTTGTCCTCCAGCAGCCGCCCCTCGCGCCGCGTCGGGGCCGAGACGGGGCTGTGCATGCGGCCTGCCTCCTCCCCGAACTCGGAGCGCGCGGACAGCACGGTCATCGTGTCCCAGGGGACCAGGCCGTCGGGCAGGCGCGGCGCCATCGCCTCCAGCTCGGCCGTGTAGAAGGCGTCCTCCATCACGGCGTCGTGCTTCGTGGTGGACGTCTCCCGCTCCTGGGCCTCGGAGGCGATCTTCGCGGCCTCCGCCGCGGCGCGCAGCGCATCCGGATCGAGCGCGGGGTGCTGCTGGTGGGGCAGGGGACGGCGGGGCGGGAGCGGTCGCTCCTCGCGAGCAGGGTTCTCCTCGGGCGGCTCCGCAGTCCAGCCGAGCTCGGAGACCGGCTGGAGGTGGCCGCCGTCCGCCGTCTCGTCGGCCTCGTCCACCGAGCGCGAGGTGTTCACCGGCTCCAGGCTCGACTCCTGTTCGGCCGGGCGACCGGGCTCCTCGTCGACGGGCGCGCCGTCGGCTCCCGCCTGCTGCCCTCGCGCGACCTCGGGCACCGCGTGCCGCGACGGCCGGGGCCCCAGGAAGGGCGACCGGGACAGCACGGTGCGCATGCCCTCCAAGGCCTTGATGGGCTCGCGCGCCGCGCGCAGATCCGGGGGGGTGTCCTGGCGGCCGGGGGTGCCGGCAGGCCGGACCTCGGGCGTCAGCTTCGGCAGGTCCAGCCCGGTGAGCGGGGCGAAGATCGGGACGCCGATCATCGTGTCGGCTTCGGCCTCCAGGGCCGCCAGCTTCTGCGAGGGCGAGACGTCCTCGATGCGCGGGCCCAGCGGGTTGGCGGGGTCGACGCGCTCTCCGCGGGGGCGGGGGTCGGGCCGGCGGTAGGCCGCCTCGGGGTCGACGAAGCGGTTCATCGCGCGGCAGGCGTCGCAGCGAGCGAACAGGCCCTCCCGCGCGAGCGCGTCCCTCATGGCGAGGCCGCAGGCGTGGCAGCGCGGCATGGCGCCGAGATCCTGGAGGGGGACCTCGCCCGCCTCGCCGATCGGCACCTCCTCCCACTTGAAGAGCAGGCGCACGTTGCCGACGCGGATCGCGCCGCGGGTGCCGGGGAGCATGCGGAGCAGGTGCCGCTTGCCCCGCCGGAAGGCGATGCCCTCCTCGAGCAGCTCCCGCCCGGTGATGGGCCGGTCGTCGCGGAAGAGCTTGATGGGCCACTCGGGGCGGAAGTCGAGCAGGCAGGCGGTCCGCCCGACCGAGAAGAGCGTGTGGCTGGCCGGGAGGTCGGGATCGTCGATCCGCAGCAGGGCATCTGGGCCGCTGCCAACCGTCACGCTCAGGGGCGGCCGCACGCAGGTGCGGAACAAGAAGCCCTTGTCGCGCGTCACTCCGATCCGGAGCTGGAGAGTCGTTTCGGCCACGGCCGCGGAGCCTACCACGTGCTATGGTCCGGTCCGTCGCGCGGGTCCCCGAAGCGACGCCCCCAACTCCTGCCTACTCGGCGACTGGGAGATCCGCATGGTTCGCACCGAGCGCGTTTCGCTGTTTCACCTCGTCCTCCTCTCCCTCGGCCTGGCGTTTCTGGCCGGCTGCCCGACCAACCCGGGCGGCGGTGGCGACGACGCGACCCTGGATCTGTCCGGGCTCGGGACCGCGACCTACGGCGAGGCCTACAGCGGCGAAATCGGCGTCACCGACTACGACGGCGCGGCGCGCTTCGAGCTGAACTCGGGCTCGCTGCCGGACGGTCTGGACCTGAACGAAGCCGGCCAGGTCAGCGGCACGCCCACCTACGCGGGCACCTACGACTTCGAGGTCCTCGTGACCGGGCTGGCCACGGGGAGTGACTTCTCGGGCGCCGCGAGCATCACCGTCTCCGCGTCCAACGTGGCCGATGTCTTCTGGGGCTACGACCACGACCAGTACAACAACATGACCGAGCAGTACCAGATGATGAAGAGCATCTGGGTTCGCCTCACTGGCGTCGGCGTGACCGAGACCATGACCTGGACGATGAACGCAGGCGTCTACG
>JAJDAI010000580.1 GCA_029261955.1 Deltaproteobacteria bacterium
TTCTCCGGCCCCGTCCGGTCTTTCTCGCGTCGGCCTTCCGACCGTTCTTCCTGCTCGCGGGGCTGCACGCGGTGTTCGCGCTGCTGGTGTGGCTCGGCATGCTCAGCGCCATCGTCACGGGCGATGGCGACCTCGTCGGGCCGCGGTGGCACGGGCACGAGATGCTCTTCGGCTACGCCTCCGCGGTGCTCGCGGGCTTCCTGCTGACGGCGTCCCGCGTGTGGACGAAGAAGGATCCGGCCAGCGGCGTCGTGGTGCTCGGGCTCGTGGTGCTCTGGCTGCTCGGGCGCGGCGGCGGCGTGTTCGGCGGCGAGCTGTGGACCCTGCTGGACCTCGCGTTCCTGCCGGTGGTCGCGCTGCTGCTGATGCGCGTGCTCTGGGCGGCGCGCAGCAAGCGGAACTACGGCTTCCCGGCCTTGCTGCTGGTGATGGCCTTCGCGGACGCGCTGATCCACACGGGCACCCCGGCCGAGCTGCTGGTCGGCGAGCGGCTGGGCCTGGACGCGATCCTCTTCGTGATGGTGATCTTCGGCGGGCGGATCATCCCCGGATTCACCGGAAACGTGATCGGGCACGACCACATGACGCGCTCGCCCATCGGCGACCGGCTGATCAACCCGGCGATGGTGGCGGTCCTGGTGACCGACCTCGGGCCGGTGATGGAGCTCAGCGCGATGGTGTCGATCCTCGCCGGCGCCGTGGTCCTGCTGCGCATGCGCGGCTGGGGCTTCCAGCGCGTGGGGCCGCACCCGATCCTCTGGGTGCTGCACGTCGGCTACGCCTTCATCGGCCTGGGCCTGATCCTCCGCGGCGTCACGTCTGTCTGGCCGGTCCTGCCAGTGACCGCCTCCACCCACGCGCTGACCGTCGGGGCGCTCGGCATGATGACCCTCGGCATGATGACCCGCGTCTCCCTCGGCCACACCGGCCGCAAGCTCCAGGTGGCCCGACCGGTCGTGCTCGCCTACTGGCTCGTGCTCGGCGCGGCGGTGCTGCGGACCTTCGTCGACGTGCTCCCGTCCGTGATGCGAAGCGCCGCGGTGCACGCGGTGGGCGGCGCCTGGATCGCGGCCTTCGCGATCTTCGTGGTGGTCTACGCGCCGATCCTGTTGAAGCCGCGGGCGGATGGGCGGCCGGGGTAGCGGCCTGGCCGCTCACTCCAGGACGCCGCCCATGCGGCAGGAGACGACGAGGCTCCGCTGCTTCATGCCGAGCATCTGCTGCCAGCGGGCCGTGTCGGAGACGTTGACGTCGCCCTGCCCGAGCGCGCAGACCTGCTCCAGCAGGGGCTGCAGGTCGATGCCTCGCGGGAGCTCCAGGACGAGGAAGCTGCGGCCGATCCAGAGCAGCTTCGCGCGGCCGTGCCAGTCCGCCCTGAGCCGAGCGATGTCCGCGGATGGCCCGGCGAGGTGCACGAGCAGCGGCTGATCGAGCATCTCGGCCCGGCCGCGCACGAGGAGGTCGGTCCCACCGGCGATCTGCAGGTCCACGACCACGGGCAGCAGATCCTGGCGGTAGCCCGCCTCACCCGGGAAGGCGAGGCCGAGGATGCCCAGCGGCGCCCGCTCCCGGCGGTCTTCCAGCAGCTCCGAGAGGCCGGACACGTGGTCGGCATGGCGCAGTCCCTCGTCGTTCCGACCGAACGCGGACGGCACGCGGATGATCGAGGAGGCGGACACCCCGAACACGAGGGCCGCAGCCGCGAGCTGCCAGGGGAGGCGCGGCTTCTGGGCGATGGCGAGCCCCAGGATGAGCGCGAACCAGGGGGCGAGGGGGCGCCAGTACCAGCCCTGCGTGCCGCCAACCGCGATGAGCTGGAGAAGCGACAGCGCGACGGTGAGCAGGCCCAGGACCATCAGGCGGCGGTGGAGGGAGTCCCGCGGTCTGGTCGCGGCCAGGGCGAAGGGAGCGACGAGGAGGACGAGCACGTCGCCATGCCGAAGGCTGCTGAGCAGGGCCGAGGCGGCTTCCCGGGCCTCGGTGGGAGCCGCCGTCAGCGCGAAGACCTGTGCGGGCTCGTCGCCCAGCAAGGCCGCAGCGACCCGCAGGATCTGGGGGGCGAGCACGAGGAGAAAGGCCCCGAGTCCCCAGGTCCGTCCACGAGGCTGCACCGCGAGCAGCAGCACCGTGGGTGCCGCGAAGGGGTGGTTCATCAGCGCCATGGCCAGGCAGAGGCCGAGCGCGACCTGGGAACGGCGGCTGTTCCCCAGAGCCAGGGAGACCACCGCCGCCGCCCCCCACTCCGCCGCCAGGTAGGTCTCGTGACCCGAGACGCCGGTGTGCAGCAGCTCCTCGCCCGTGGTGAGGACGACGGCCGCAAGCAGCGGGCCGAGGCTGCGGCCGGTGAGGGTGCGGCCGGCGACAAAGACCAGGGGCGCGAGCAGCGCCTGGGTGAGCAGACGACGAAAGCCCGCGTCGGCGAGCCCGTCCGCGCCGAGCACGAAGGGCAGGTGGCTGAGGTCCCGCCCGTAGCCGAAGTGGAAGAAGCCGGGGTGGGTCAGCTCGAAGCCATCGCGCAGACGCAGCGCCCCCCGGAGCGGGTCGAGCGAGTCGGCGACCGTGCCCGTGAGCCCCTCGAGGGGGATGCGGAGCGCGACGCCGAGCGCGAGCAGCGCAGCGGCGAGGGCGTAGTCCCGGGGGCGGAGGGGCACGGGGCATGGTGCCAGTTGTGGGGTGGGGCGAGGGGGGGCTACCAGCCGTAGACCTCGAGTTCGAGCGGCCAGTCTGGGTTTGCCGAACGCACGAGGCCCAGCAGGCGGGGGGCGCCGCGTCCATCACACAACCCGGGGTGCTGCCTGCAGCTGAACCCTGCCTCGGCCACAAGGACGCTCGGCGGTTCGGCGGTGCTTCCCTGGTCGCTCCACCCCTGTTCTGAGGACCAACCCTCCAAGAGAACTCGCGCCTCGAACCCCTGTCTTCTGAGGCGAACCGCGAGGTGCTCACCGAGCGGGAAGGTCGCCCGGTGCTCGCAAGACGGCATGGGCCAGGCGGGCGAGCCGATCCCGAACTCATCGCTTCGACCGCCGTGCTCCTCCACAAGCGCCACCAGGGCGGCCCAGGGAAGCTCGGGACCGCTGGGAGCTTCGGTCCAGACCTGGAAGCACTTGTCGTCGATGTCTGTCAGTCCCATACGCGAATCACGTAGAGGGGCGAGCAGGGGCGACGAAGAGAACTGGCAGGCACCCCAGCTCACGCCCGCGACGAAGAGCAGGACCCAGCGGGACCGGGTGGGCCAGCGCACGGCCAGGCTTGCGACAGCTAGACAGAGGAACGGCTGCAGAGTCACGAGAAGACGTGGGTACTTCTTGGGGATGAAGAGCAGCACCAGGATGTGCACGAGGACAATCAGGACGAGCGGGCGAGGAACGCTCCAGACCCGAGCGCGAAGCGCGAGCAGCACAGCCGCCACCCACACGACCGGTGCCCAACTCTGCTGCGCCAGGGCCAGGGGGTAGAAGAACAGCTGTCGGATCGCGCCGGCAGATCCCGGGTTGGCCGCGAGGGTGCGCGACAGATACGGGAGCTGGTCCGAGGCGTTGCGCAAGTACCAGGGCCCGCAGACAAGCCCCGCTACGAGTCCCGCGAGAACGAGTCGTCGCCAGGGAAGCGGCCGCGACGCGGGTCGCAGCCAACCCGCTGGGAACGCTGCGAGGGCCAGCGGGAGCAGGACCAACACCGCCGTCTGCTTGAAGAGCATCGCCAGGCCAGCGGACAGGCCGAGGACGAGGCCCAGACCGCCGGCCCGCTCACGGGGGATGGCGAGGAAGGCGAGCGCCACAACCAGGGGGAGGACCGCCGCAACGCCATTCTCGATCATCACGTGGCGTTGGAGGCCGCTCCACTGAGGAGAGAGAAGGAGAAGCAGGCAGCCGAACAAGGCAACCAGAGGCCGACCAGGAGCGACGACGCGACCGAGGAACCAGGTCGCAGCGAGGCCGATCCAGGCCCAGGCCAGGCCGAGTAGCTGGGGACCGTCCCCATCGAGGTCTTCGATCTGGGCAACGCGCGATGCGAGCGCAGAAAGGGCGGCGTACAGGTTCGGGTACTCGCCTCGCCGACCCATGAACGCCTCGGCCAGGAACTCGCGGTACTGACCATCCCTCAGCAGCCACCGGAATTCCTCAAGGGCGCCGAGGCTGCCCATCTCGTCGCCGGGAACGAGGCGACCGTCCACCCGCAACCACCAGATCTGACAGAGCGTCCAGAGAACCAGCGCGAGGAACAACCCCATCCCATGACGAGCTGAGGGCACGCCGCCCTGGCCTGGGGACGCGAGCGGGGGGGGCCCGCCGCTGGGAACCTGCGATGGCGTAGACACCGGCGGAGGATAGCGGGAGGCCGCAGATGGCCCAGGGGCAAGCGGAGCTGAAACGAGCCCTGGTCTCTCAACGACGAGGGCCCCGTGGAGCGAGAGACGGGACGGGGCAGGGACGGAACTTCTAGAGGACTACAGGGGCTCGGAGGGAATGGGGCGGTGGGTGGGCTTCTTGGTGAAGGCCAGCGGGGTAGCACAAGAACGAGCCGCCTCACTCCAGAGTCGGACCACGCTCTCGCCACCGGCTTTCGGGCAAGATGTCGCTCCGTGGCGAGCGAGAACGATGGAGTGGGGACAGGGACGACGGAGACCCCGGCCGGCTGGAAGGCCTGGCGGGGGGGAGACGTGGTCTTGGCGACCGCGCTTCTCTGCCTCGGGGTCTGGGTCCGCTGGGACCTGGTCGGCGTCGTTGAGACCAGCTCCGACGCAACCGACCCCATCCGCAACGCACTGCTGATCATCGAGGGCAAGCGCTCGGCGTGGGAGAGCTCGTTTCCTTTCGGCTTCGGGCGGGACCTCGGCTTTGCCGCACTCATCCAGGCGCCAGGCGACGGGCTTCGAGGTCTTGCTGTGGCCCGGTTGCTGGCACAGTCCCTCCTCGCTCCCGGCCTCTACTTGAGTTGCGTGGCCCTCGTGGTCGGACGGCCGCCGCCCACCACCCGACTTGGGTTCGCCGTCGCCGGGGCGCTCACCGCCTTGAGTCCAGGCCTGCTCAGGACCTTCGTATCCGGACACGAGAGCTACCTCGCCGCCGAGTGGATCGGGCTCGCCCTTCTACTCTGCGCCGCGGGTGCGGGTCGAAGCCTCTGGCTGGCTGCGGCCGGAGCCTGCGCGGCGGTGGCCGCGATGAACCACCCGATGGCGGCGGGCGCGCTGGTTCCGCTGGTTCCGCTCGTCGCAAGCGGCCGCGGTCGAGCCCGCCAACTCGGAGCGTTCTTCGCGGGATTCGCCGTCTTCCTCCTACCCGTCGCGGCCAGCGCACTGCCAGCCATCGCTGGTGGGTTGATCGGGGAATACCGAGGGAGTGCGCCCTTCGGCCGCAACGGGCTGCTTCAAACGGCCGCTCTCGTGTTCGCGGGACCAAACGGCTTCGAGCCTCGTGCAATCTCTGCACTGGCCTTCTTGACCTGCACGCTTGCAGCCGCGTCCAGCCGATCACGAATCCTCATGATCTCGGCTGGCGGACTCGCCGGGATCGTTCTCGCGCTAGCGCTGGGCCTGCTCACCCAACACGCCAGCCCCTGGCATTGGCGGCCGCTGCTTCCGCTGCTCCTGCTCGCCCCGGCCCTCCTGATGGCGGATCGAAGCGCCCCCGTCTGGGCGCGCGTGCTCCCTGCGGTCGGAACAGCGGGCTTGTTGGTCGCTGTCCTCGGACACCCCCACGCTCGTCCCGGCGCCATTCCAGAGCAGGTCGGCCAGATTGGGGTGATCGAGCACGTCGCAACAACCCTGGGCACGAGCGGAAGCCCGGTGGCATTGGCTGGCTACTACGCCGGGCCCGCACCGTGGTCAGCCAACCTGCAAGGAGTCGCGCTCGAGCTCCGGTTGCGAGGCCTCGCCCACCGCTGGGAGACCCGACGGGAGTTCATGCTGGGCGCCCGCACTCTTGTTTTCGCCGAAGGTGATGCCGAGGAAGTCGCGCGTTGGGGCGCCGCGACGGAGCCAGAGGGTGTCTCCCACTTCAGTCGGAGCAGGCGCTTCCTGCTCAAGTGGGCGGAGGATGCCGCCGCCGCACGACGCTGGGGTTCGACGCTCTGCAGGTCCAGCGACACCCCGACCGTCGCGATCCACACCTACGACGCGCTCGCCCTGCTCGCACCCAAGACTGAATGGAAGACCGACGTCGTGCCCGGACTTGATGCCTGCGTCCTGCGTGACAGCTGGGTCCGGATCGAACCCCCAGCCGACGAGGACGTGTTCCGAACGACGATCCGCGATCTCGGAGCCGAGGATGTTGAGTTCCAGCTCAACGCGATCGAAATTGCCCGGTTTGAAGCAACGGAATCACAGTGGTCGTCGTGTGCGGCGGGTGGCGCCTGTCCGGCCCGCGAGCCCGCGCCGCCCTACCAGGCCGTCTCGGGTGTGACTGCGGAAGAGGCGGAGTCCTTCTGCCGCTGGCAACGTGGACGCCTACCGACGTTCGTGGAGTGGCACCGCGCAGCCCAGGCCGGAGGCGAGGGGGCTTGGTCTGCCTACCCTTGGGGGGACGAGGCTCCAGCCGGACGGGCGCGGTTCGGTCAGCCCAGCGAGCCTCGCGAGGTCGGCGCCTACGCCCGGGGTTCTTCTCGCTTGGGTGTGGAGGACTTGGTCGGGAACGTGGCCGAGTGGGTTCGGGCCAACGGGGGACGGTGGTCCTGCGGCCAGCCGGAATTCCGACCCGACGATGCTCCGCGCTACGTTCTGGTGGGCGGGGGTGCAGAGGACGACCCCCGAGTTCTCGGGAGAGGCCTGTGCAAACACGTGGTAACGAAAGACTCTCTGGGCGGAGTGAGATGCGTGCGCGAACCGCCAGGATGACGAAGGGCCACAGGCGACGGCCGGTCCTCTGCCCCGCATTGCTCTTCATGTTCAGTTCGCTCGGATGGAACTCTGCGGAGGCGCAGGACGCACTGTTCTGCGTCGACCTGGGTCAAGCGAATCCCTCGTCCACCTGCTTCTCGCGTCCCTGCGACGGCGTCTACTCATCGTTCGACGAGATGTTCGCAGCCGCCGCTGCGCTCCCCGACGTGGATGACGGCAGTGGACCTCAGCGCCCGTCGGTGGAGTTCTGCCTCGCGGAGCGCGACGACCCCGCAGCTCTGGTGGCAACGGAAGGGTTCTTCATCGACAACCGCGGTGGGACCTACGGGGAGCCGCTCCTGTTCAACATGGAGCGGCTGTACTTCTGCCCGGCCGCAGACAGCTCGCCCTCCACCCCTGTGCTCGAGATCGCGACGGACGGCTCCGTCTCATTCAACAACCTCCAGATCGATCAACGGCAGGGCGGGCCCTGTGGGGACGAGCCCCGCCCGGGTATCCACGTCTGGGGTGGCGGACATGTGGGCTTCGATACCGTTCACGTAGCCGGCTACGAAGGCTACGGAATCCAGACTTCCTCGCTCGACGGCACTCCGGAGCTGGGCATCGGCTTCTCCATCATCCAGGGAGGCCGAGGACCCGCAGTCGATGTCTCGGGCAACCTGGGCATCGGACGCTCCCTGATCGCTGGGAACTTCCTCGACGCATCCGCCGCCCCCGGCGCCATCGTCAACACCGATGGCTCAAGCAACTTCATCGATCTCGACAGCGTCATCTTCTTCGGAAACGTCGTGGAGAGCCATCCCGCGCTCCCCACAGCTCTGCTCCAGGGCGCCTCGAACGTGTTCCGCAGTCAGTTCATCGGGAACGCGCTGGGCTACGAAGTGCCCGCAGTTCGCTCCGGATTCATCGAGATCCCGGAACTCACGGGAGATCCGCCAGCCCCCCTCTCCGACTACGGCATCCGACAATGCCTTTTCGCCCGAAATCGCCACGTGGCCGACACAGCGTCGCTCGGTCCCCTCGCGGACTCAACCGGCCTCGGGGAGAACTCGCTCCGGGAGTCCGGCTGCAGCGTGCTGCCGGACGGCATCGAAACCTGGAACAGGCCCTGGCCCTTCGGCGAGGGCGAGTTGAGTTCGGGCTCATTGCTCGAGATCAACGCAGGGGTCATCGAGAACGCGGACGCGCTCGCGCTCGTCGCGAAGTCATTCTTCGCCGACAACCAGGCCACCGGCGGCGCCGTAGTCGAAGGCCAGCTCTGGGGCACCAACCTCTCGCTCCAGATTCTCCAGAACACATTTGGAGAGAACGCGAGGACTCCGGTCTCGATCGGCGACACACTCGGCGCCGACGCGGCGCTTACCCTGGCGCGAAACCTCTGGGTCAACCAGCCAGAAGGTGCGCCCGCACTGGACGCGGGCCCCGGGCTAGCCTCCCTGACGGTGACCATGAACCGCGCCTCGAACAGCACCGACTGGCTATCGGGCAGCGTCTCGGCGACCGCAGCGACGGTGGGCCCCAACCCACCCATCGAAGACCTCGTCCTGATGGACCCATCGGTGCTTCGGGCGATGAACTCCTGTGACCAGCACCGCGCCGTCTGCCCGAATCGACGTGACACAGAGTGCGAGGACATCCTCCTGGTCGACCACTCCGTGTTCTGCGCCTCAGACGTCGCAGCCGCCCTCGTCCCGGATCTCTCTGCCATGGACTTCGGCTCCGCGAGCTGGCCCTGGTCGACGCCGTTCTTCGCCGCAACTCCAGAAGACACAGCCAGCCTCCCCGGTGCGACCGGGTGGTCCTGCGGAGACGAACGGGCCACCTACGACCAGGTCGCACAAGGTCCTAGTCCCCTCGGCGACAACGACGGCTACCCCGATCTAGTCGACTGCGACAACAACGACCCTGACGTCTTCCCCGCCCTCCCCGAGCACGACGGCTACTCCACCGAGTACTGCGTCGAGACCGAGGGCCGCTGCTACGTCTGCCCGAACGGCCCGAACCCGCCGCCCATCGCGGACGACGACGACTCGGCAGACGACGACGATTCGGCAGACGACGACGGCCCTCCCGGGGCCGACGACGACGACGCGACCGCCGAACCCACCCCTCAGCCCACCGCCAGCTCCCCCAGCTGCGCCAACCACGTCGCCGGCTGCGGCTTCAACTGGAACCCCGCGCTCGCCCTCCTGGTCGCCATCCCGCTCCGTCGAAAGCGCCATCCCCCCGATCCCGGCTAATCTGCACTCACTGGCACTGAAGCTCCCCCTGCCGCCGTTCGTGCTCGAGCGCCCGCTCGCGGAGGGAGGCATGGCCGAAGTCTGGGCTGGGCGGCACGCCGAGCTCGATGTGCCGGTCGCCGTGAAGGTCATCAAGGGGCCCAAGGCGGTCGACCCGGCCTTCCTCCGACTCTTCGCCGCCGAGGTGCGGACCATCGCCGCCCTGGACCACCCCGGCATCGTCTGGGTGCACGACCACGGCCGCATCCCCGCCGCGCTGGACCGCATGTCCACGGGGCGCCTGGTCGCCGGCTCGCCCTACCTCGTCATGGAGCTCGCGGACGGGCCCTCGCTCACGCACGCGCGCCCGAAGAACTGGGACGAGCTGCGCGACCTGCTGCTCCAGCTCCTCTCGGCCCTCGCGCACTGCCACGCCCGCGGCGTCGTGCACCGCGACCTCAAGACCGGCAACGTGCTGCGCTTCGGCACGCCCGAGAAGCCCCGCTGGAAGCTGACGGACTTCGGCATCGCGTGGATCGGGGCGGAGAACACCGCCACCCAGCTCGACCGTGCGGTCGGCTCGCCCTCCACGATGGCCCCCGAACAGGCCACTGCAGCCTGGCGGGACCTGGGTCCGTGGACCGACCTCTACGCCCTCGGCTGCCTCGCCTGGCGCCTCTCGGCGGGCCGCGCGCCCTTCACCGGAAGCAAGCCCACCGACGTGCTCCGCGCCCAGGTCTACGACTCGCCGCCCCCCTTCCGCCCCGAGTTCGAGGTGCCCGAGGGCTTCGCCTTGTGGCTGCACCGCCTGCTGGCCAAGCGCCCCGAGGACCGGCCGCAGTCGGCCGCAGCCGCGGCCCTGGCCCTCTGCGAGCTGGATGGGACGGAGCCATCGAACGTTGAAATCGCGCTGGAGCCGCGGGCCCGAACCGCGTCCCTGGTCGGCGCCGGCCTCGGCCTCTTCGGGCTGCGGCCCGCACCGCTCGTCGGCCGGGAGACGCAGCGCTCCCACCTGCTCCAGGCCTTGCGGCTCGTGGAGACGGGCACCGGCGGGCGCCTCGTCCTGCTGCGCGGAGAAGCGGGGATCGGCAAGTCCCGCCTCGCGAAGTGGCTGGCCGAGGAGGCCGCGGAGGCCGGCCGCGTCGACGTCATCGAGGTCACCCACGGCGCCGTGCTCAGCCAGGCCGACGGCATCGCGGGCGCCATCGCGCGGCACGCCCGCTGCCTCGACCTGCCGGGCAAGCAGGTCCGCAAGCGCCTGGAACGCCTGCTCTCGGACGTGCTCGACCAGTCCCCCCGCGAGGCCCTGGCCCTGACCGAGCTGATCAGCCCCGCCACGGCCGAGGATCGCGCCGCCCGCCCGGGCCTGATCGCCCTGCGCAGCACCGCGGCCCGCCACACGGTCGCCCGCCGCTACATCGAATTCCGCGCCGCCCGCCGGACCGTCCTGCTCCAGGTGGAAGACCTGCACCGCCTCGCGGACACCGCGTCCTTCCTTCAGACGCTGATCGAGTGGCAGGACACCCACCCGCTCCGCATCCTCGTCGTGGCCACGGTGCGCGACGACGAGCCGACCCGGGACGAGACGCTCGCCTTCCTGGACGCCCTCGACCAGTCACCGCGCGCCTCGACGCTCTGGCTCGAGCCCTTCGACCTGGAGGACACCCGCCAGCTCGCGGCGAAGATGGTGGGCCTCGACCCGGTGCTCGCTGACCGGGTGGCGCGCCGCGCCGAAGGCAACCCGCTCTTCGCCACGCAGCTCGTCGGCGACTGGGTCAAGCGCGGCGTGCTGACCCCGACCGTCTCGGGCTGGCGCCTGGCCCCGGGCGAGCGCGCGCCCATCCCCGACGACCTCAGCACGCTCTGGACGGAGCGCCTCGACGCCGTGCTGGCCAACACCGCCAGCCCCGACCTGCGCTCCGTCGAGCTCGCGGCCATGCTCGGCCAGGAGTTCACGGAGACCGACTGGGCCCACGCCTGCGAGGCCTTCGGCGTGCCGGCGCGCCATGAGCCGCTCTCCGCCCTCGCCGACGCCAGCCTGCTGACCCGCACCGAGGCCGGCTGGCGCTTCGCTCACGGGCTGCTCGTCGAAGCCATCCAGGCCCGCTCGCGCGACGCCGGCCTCGCCCCCCGCCTCAACGCGTCCTGCGCCCTGGCCCTGCGCAAGCCCCGCTCCCGCGACCGCACCCGCCGCTACCGCATCGCCTGCCACCTCATCGGCGCCGGCCTGCACCGCGACGCGATCAAGCAGCTGGAGGAGCTCGTCCAGGAGCAGGAGAACCGGATGGATCCGGAGGACCTCGCGGCCCTGCTGGATGCCTACGAGCGCGCGGTCGAGGCCCAGGCACCCATCGGCGGCGAGGACTTCGCGCTCTGGTCCACCTGCGCGCTGTGGATCCACCGCAGCCGCCTCGCGATGATCCGCGCCCGCCTGCCCGAAGCGCGCAGCACGGTCGCCTCGGCGCTGGACCTCGCCCGCAGCGGCCGCTGGCCCGACCTCGAGCTGCGCGCCCTCGTCCGAGCCAACGCCGTCGCGCTGCTCTCGGGCGATCTGGACGGCGCCCACGCCTTCGCGGAGCAGGCGATGCGCCTCGCGCGCCACCTGGGCAACCAGTGGACGGTCGCGCGCCTGAAGCACCGCCAGGCGATGGAGGCCACGCGGCGGCGGCACGACGAGCACGCCGTGGCGCTCTACCGCGAAGCCCTGGCCATGTACCGAGAGCTCGAAGACGCCTTCCTCGCCGCCTACGTGCTGGTCGGGCTGGGCAGCTCGCTGCTCGATCTCGGCATGTTGGAGGAGGCGGAGGAGACGCTCGAAGAGGCGCTGCTGTCCAACCGCCGCCTCGGTCAGACGGTGCGCGTCGGCGACACCCGCGTGCAGCTGGGCGAGCTGGCGCGGCGACGGCGGGACCTCCAGGCGGCCCAGGGCCACTACGAGGACGCCGTGCGCATCTACCGGGAGGCGGGCCACTACATCGGCCTGCCGGCGGCGCTGGCGAACCTGGCGATCGTCGCGCTGCACCACCACGAGGACCTCGCGGCGACGAAGTGCCTCGACGAGGCTGCGCGGATCCTGGCCACCGCCGGGGGCAGCGGCATGGCGCCCGGGATCCTTGCCCTGCGCTTGCTGGTGCACGCCCGAGCGGGGGACTGGGACGCCATCGACGACCGCTGGGAGGACATCGACGAGCCTGTCCGCCGGGGCGCCGGCGTGGACCGCGACATCGCCTGGGCCCTGGATGAGCTGGCCGCGCTGGCCGACGCCGCAGGACACCCCGGCATCGCCGCCCGGGCGGACACGCTCGCGAACCTCGTCCGCCGCAAGCTGGGCGAAGA
>JAJDAI010000059.1 GCA_029261955.1 Deltaproteobacteria bacterium
CGCGTCCAGGCGCTGCAGGGCACCGACCGGGTCGTCCGCCAGGGCCTGGAGGCGTGCCGCGGGCACCTGGAGCGCGGGCGGCAGCAGCTCGGGCAGGGCCCGCAGCGCGGCCGGGGCGTCCCCCCCCTCGAGCGCGCGCAGGGCGACGTTCAAGGCGCGAACTCCAGCGGCCCCCGAAGGCTGAAGCACAGACAGGTCGGGTTCGGTGTCGAGCAGCAGCCGGCTCGCCCAGCGAAGCAAGGCCGCGACGTCCTCGATCCGCCCCTGAAGGCCGTCGGCCCGGAGCACGAGGCGGAACTCGGGGCCGGCGGCCACGGCCTCGCCCGAGGTCTCCGGCGGCTCCAGCACGAGGGTGGCCTGCGCCTGGGCTCCGACGAAGGGCAGCTCGACCCGCCGCTCCCGCCGATCCCGGAACACCCGGTCCAGACGCCAGGGCGCCGGGGGTGTCCCCTCCTCGATCCGGGCGACGTGCGCGCTGACCAGCACGGCGAAGTTCCGACGCTGGGGATCGAGCTCCGCCAGGCGCTCCATCGTCACGGGCTGGAGCTCGTCGGTGCCGTAGAAGGCGGCGTACTTGTCCGGCACGCCCCGGCACTGGCCCCAGAAGACGCAGTCGCCGCAGCGGTCCCCGAAGACCATGTCGCTGCGCTGGAAGGCGTACTTGTTCCAGACGCGGTCCAGCCGGTCCTGGTCGGCCGCCACCGTGAGCGTGAGCTCGCCGCCGTGGTGCACCTGATGCGACCACTCGGGCAGCACGCAGTAGGGCAGGTTGCCGACGTTGACGTCGTAGCCCGGGTCCTGCTGCTCGAAGCGCTCGAGCATCCGCGCGAAGTAGGGGGCCATGTCGCTGAAGCGCGGCATGATCGAGCGCAGGTAGGAGTCGGTGCGCCGGCCGGCCCCGCTGGGGCGGATCACGTCCAGGTGGAGCTGGCTCACCCCCGTCCGCGCCACCAGCTCGGGGAAGTCCGGCAGCGAGCGGTAGCTGCGCTCGTTGACGCAGAGGTTGGCGGTGAGCTCCTGGTCGAGCCCGCCGAGGCCCGCGATGGCGTCGAGGATCTTCGCGAAGCTGCCCGGCCGCTCCGTGACGGCGTCGTGGGCCGCCTCGTTGCCGCCCTGGATCGACAGCCGCCACGTGAAGCGCCCCCGGGAGCAGACGTCGTCGAGGAAGCGCTGGTTCCGCCCCCGCACGCCGTTCGTGAAGATCGTGATGTCGTCGTAGCCGAGCTCCAGGGCGGCATCGAGTGCCGGCAGGAAGCTGCGCTGGATGGTGGGCTCCCCGCCGAGAAAGGTCAGCTTCGTCACCCCGAGCTCGGCCCCGTCGCGCAGGGCTCCGAGGATGGGCTCGAGGTCGATGGGCGGGGCCATGCGGTCCTGCGTGAGCTGGCCGGAGACGCAGAAGACGCAGCGGTTGTTGCAGAGGTGGCCGAGCTGGATCTCCAGCTGGGTGGCGTCGCCTCGGGTGGTGACGGTGACGGCCTCCTCGAGGTGCTCGGGCCGGTAGCCGTCGTTGAGCACGGGCAAGGACGCGATGCCGCCGTGCACCTGGCCCTGGCCGCCGTCGGGGCTCGCGGCGCTCGCGGGGCGCTCCGAGGAGAAGGGGAGGACCAGGCCGTCGAAGGGACGTCGATCGATCTCCGCGTCCCCCGAGAAGAGGACCAGCTCGGAGCCCTCGGGGGCGACCCGGTCGCCCGAGCGCAGCCAGAGCACGACGTCAGCGAAGAAGAGCCAGTCCAGGTCCGCGGAGCTCGCCGAGCGGTCGAAGGTCCAGGGCGTCCACACCTGCTCGTACGCGATGGAGTCCCGCTCGATCCGCGCGCCGTCCAGAAGCACCTGACGGCGGTCGTCCCAGTAGATCCGTGGCATGGACAGCATGCGCAGGGCTGCGTCGCGGGCCGGGAGCATGGGCCCGGCCATCGCGTCCATCAGCTGCCGGGCGAGGGACAGCGAGGCGGGGCAGTCGTAGCGACAGGGGAACCAGCCGATGGGGTGGAAGAGGCTCAGCGAGAGCTGGTTGAGCAGCGGGTCGAAGCGCTCGGAGCGTCGCGCGGACGCGGCGATGGCGACGCGGTTGTGGTGCAGCTTGCGGTGCTGGGCGAAGGACTCGACGCAGCAGCGGGGGTAGCCGAGCAGCTCGCCGAGCCGGGCGACCCGCGGGCGCTCGTCGGCCCCGGGCTCGAGCAGCTCGCGGTCGATGCGCAGGGCCTCCGCGAGTCGGTCCGCGTCCTCGGAGGCGTAGCAGAGGACCTTGTTGGCGGGAGCGGAGTCGGCGGCGACCCGGTCGATCCAGCGGTCCTCGGCTGCGGCCCGGGCGGCGCGACCGGCCCGGCGTTGACGCTGCGCGGCGTCGAAGGTGTAGCCGGAGACGGGGTCTTCGCTGACCGGCAGGGGCTGGCTGACCACCTGGAGTCCCTCGGCCTGCCAGCGGGCGGTGAAGCGCTCGAAGTCGTCCTGGGGCAGGACCTGGCGGACCATGGGCTTCAGCCCGAGGCGAACCATCGCCTCCTCGCCCGCGTGCGCGCCCAGGTCCAGCCGAAAGGGCCGCTCGCGAAAGGCGGCGTAGGCGGGGGCGAAGGCGGGGTCTCGGGGATCCAGGACCCAAAGCGGGGCGTCGTGGCCCGCCAGCCGCCGGTATTCGGCGGCGACCTGGTGGATCCGTTCTTCGTAGGGGGCCGACATCGGCCGGAGGATAGCCGCAGACTTCGCCGGCTACTTGAGGGAGACGTAGAGCAGAACACGACGGGGCACACCGGCCACGTCGACGTCCAGGGACACGAGGTCCGGGTAGAGCCACGCGTCGGCCTCGAAAGCCCAGTTCGCGCGGAGCTCCTGGAGGGCGCGCAGGGTGGGGGAGGGCGCCGGCGCGTGCTCGGCCAGCAGCGCGTCCACGTGGTCCCAAGCGAGCTCCGCGACGCGAGCCTCCTGCGCCTCGCCCATCCACATGAGCTTGTGCCCACAGAGCCCGCTGGCATCGAAGCGGCGCACGACCAGGAAGCGGCGGGTCTGGCGGCGCGGCTCGAAGGGGAAACGAGCCCGGTGGGCCTGCAGCGCCTCGGGCAGGCCTGGCAGCGGTGTGAGCGCCTCGCCCTCGCGGTCCACCATCATCCAGTAGTCCTTGCCCGCGACCGGGACCCCGCCCTGGTGGTCGAGGCAGACGGCGACGGGAAGCAGGCCAGGCCAGGGCGGTGGCCGGACCCCCAGCGCGGGGCCGAGCACCTCGTGCACCAGGCGATCGCCCCCCGGCGTGAGCGCCAGCTCCTCGAAGTAGAGGCTCACGGTCTCCGGGCGGCCGCCCTCGGGGGACCACTTGAAGGCCGCGGTGGTCTGCACGAAGCCGGGCTCGGCCAGGGCGAAGAAGGCGCGGAGTCGCTCCTCGCTGATGCCCAGGGCGGCGGCGTTCTCCAGCAAGCGCGCGCGGAAGGCCTCCGGCTCGCCCTTGTCGTTGACCGAGAAGCGGGCGCTGGGGCTGCCGTCCAAGGACAGCGCGAAGGACACGTCGATCTTGAAGCGGCGGGCGTGCTGTGCCGTGACCTGCAGGTCCAGCAAGGACTCCAAGGCGGGGCTCAGCGGGGCGTCGATGCAGCGCGCGGTGGCGGCCAGCAGGGCCCGCACGGCTTGCGGCGAAGTCGGCAACG
>JAJDAI010000581.1 GCA_029261955.1 Deltaproteobacteria bacterium
GCTGCTCGCCGAGATCGACCACCACAACGCCTGGATCTACCGGGACATCAACAACGGCGCCTACCAGGCCGGCTTCGCCCGCTCGCAGGAGGCCTACGAGCAGGCCTTCGACCGCTTCTTCGCGGCGCTGGATCGGCTGGATCGGCTGTTCGAAGACCGGCGCTACCTCTGTGGTGATCGCTTCACGGAGGCCGATCTGCGCCTCTTCCCGACGGCCTTCCGCTTCGACCCGGTCTACTTCACGCGCTTCCGGCTGAACCGGCGGATGCTCTGGGAGTACCGGCACCTCTCCCGCTGGCTCGCGGACGTCGGCGCGCTGCCCGGCGTGCAGGCCGCGTCCAACATCGAGCACTGCAAGCAGGGCTACTTCGGGCGCACCGGCAACGGCATCGTGCCCTTGGGTCCCGCAGCCCCCTCGAGGTAGCTCCGCACGGTGGGCGGCACCGACGTGAAGCCCAGGCGGGTGCCTCCTCCCCCTGCCAGCACCTTGCCGTAGAGGTCGCCGGGCACCCGCTCCCCCCGGCGGTCGAAGAGCTGGAGCTTCAGGTCCGTGAGCGGCGCCAGGGGCGCGTCGGTGAGCAGCTCGCCCTCTTCGGTCGACAGGCCCGTGAGCGAGCCGGTGTGGGTCGTCGGCGCCACGACGCCGCCGCTGACGACGCTGAAGCGCAGCTCGATGGGGGAAGCCAGCGTGCTCACCGCGCTGCGCGGCCGGCGGTAGGTGAAGGTCGACTCGCCGGTCAGCCCCTCGACCTCGAAGAGCGTGAGCGGCTTGGCGATGCCCTTGGCCGAGAACTCCATGGAGCCCGAGAAGACCACGTCGGGCCGGGTCGCTTCGGCCGTGGCCTCGGAGATCAGGATCTGTCCGCCCACCGTGCAGCCCTCGATGCGCGCGGCGAGGTTCACGTCCAGGCCGATGGCGCTGTACTTCGTGCGGTCCTGGCTGCCCATGTTGCCGACGACGGCCGAGCCGGTGTGCACGCCGATGCCCATCTCGAGGGTGCTCACGACGCCGCCTTGGGCCTTGAGCTCCTCCAGGCGCAGCATCATCTCCAGGGCGCAGGCCACGGCTCGACGGGGCGCGTCGGCCTGGGCGATAGGCGCTCCGAAGAAGACGAACAGGCCGTCGCCGAGGATCGCGTTGATCGTGCCGCCGTGGCGGTGGATGACCGCGAACATCGCCTCGAAGTACTGGTTGAGCAGCGTGAGGACCTCCTCCGCCTCCAGCCGCTCCGCGAGCGCGGTGAAGCCGCGCACGTCCGAGGCGAGCACGGTGATCGGCCGCCGCTCTCCGCCGAGCTGCAGGGCCTCGGGCGCCTCGAGCAGGTGGTCCACCACGTCGTCCGAGACGTAGCGGCCGAAGACCTTGCGGATGAACTCGTTGCGGGCGACGAGGCCGTCCTGGGCCACCCGCAGGTCGTCCAGCGTGCCCTCCAGCTCGACGTTCTTGTGGGCGAGCTGCTCGGTGCGGCGGGCGACCTGGGCCTCCATCTCGTTGTAGAGCCGCGCGTTCTCGAAGGAGATGCCGAACTGCGAGGCCAGCAGCTGCACGATCTCCAGGCGGTCCTGGGTGAAGGCGCCCGTGACCGAGCGGTTCTCCAGGTAGAGCAGGCCGATGAGCTCGCCCTTGTTGCGCAGGGGCAGGCAGAGGACCGAGCGCGTGCGGGTCCGGACGATGTGCGGGTCGCGCGTGAAGCGCCCCTTCCCCACGGCATCGTCGAGCACCACGGGCTCAGCCGTGCGCGCGGCGTAGTGCACGACGGCGGTGGAGATCCCCTCGTAGCTGTCCAGGGACAGGTTCAGGTCCACCTGCGTGTGCAGCGCCTGCCCGCCCGCCCCGTCCGGCCCCATGGTCGCCGCCGCGCGGACAGCCAGGTCGCCTTCGTCCGCCACGATCAACACGCCGTGCTGCGCGCCCGCGTTCTCCAGGACCAGCTCCATGAGCCGGCCGAGCAGGCGCTCGAGCTTGATCTCCCCGGAGATGGCTTGGGACGCCTTGATGACGCTGGCCAGGTCGAGCGCCCCGGTGGACGCCTCGGTGCTGGTGACCGAGACGGAGCGCAGAGTCGTAGAGGTCCGCGGCCCCACCGCGTCCGGCACGAGCTGGGGGAACTCGGCGTCGAGCTGCGCCACCTTGCGGCGTGCCCCCCACTGTTCGAACCCGTAGCGGGCTTGCGACAGGTAGCCCGAGCTCAGCTCGTCCCGCCCCAGCGCGCTCCAGTAGCGCCCTGCCACCTCGCAGGCGAGGGCGTGATCAGCCGGCCAGTCGTGCTGCTCGGCGAGGCGGATGGCCCGCTCGTAGCCTTCGATGGCGGCGGTCCCGTTCCCGTCCAGTCGGGCCTTCTCGGCGGTCACCAGGGCCAGGCAGTGCCCCCAGTTGGCCTCGCAGTGCACGGCGTAGCCGGCGAGCTGGGCCAGGATCCCGTCCAGCTGCTCCAGGCGCGCTGCGCGCTGCTGTTCGTCCAGGCTCGGCAGCACCCCGGCGATGGCGAGCCCTGCGTGGAAGGCCAGCCGGCCGACGTTGATGTTGCCGGGGATGCTCGCGACGAGCTGGAGCCCGCGGTCCGCTGCCGCCAGCGCGCCGGCGTGGTCGCGGTAGACCGCCAGGGCCGCGGTCTTGAAGGCGTAGAAGTAACAGAGGATCATCGGGGCGCCGTTGGCCTGCACCCGCGCGACGAAGGTCGCCTCGTCCAGTCCGTCGCAGGCGAAGTCGCCCACCCCATCGGTGTTGCCCGCCAGGTTGTTGACCACCTGCCTCACGGCCTGGCTGCCGTCCTCGGCGATGCGGTCCTTCTGCTTCGCGCAGAACGCGACCTGTTCGGCGGTGTCCGCGAGCACCTGGTCCAGCGGCTCCCCCACCACGAAGTCGTTGACCCCGATGTAGACGAGGCAGTAGCGCGCGAACTGCAGGCCACCGGACTGGAGCCCGGCCTGCAGGCCCTCCCGCAGCACCGCCTTGGCGTTGCGCAGCGGCTCGACCCAGCCCAGGGCGAAGTTCCCGCTCAGGAAGCAGGCCTGCGCTTTGTCAGCCAGGTTGCCGTAGCGGTCGCAGAGGTCGCGGGCGAGCAGGGTGAACTCGTAGCCGCCCGGCGGATCGCCGAACATCGCGCTGAGCAGGTGGCCGTACTGCGCGTAGACGGCCAGGGCGTCGTGCGGGTTGCCGTGCTCGGCGATCAGCTTGATCGACTCGAAGCTGATGACGCTGTAGAGCAGCGGGTCGATGTAGAAGGCCGGCGCCATGGCCCAGCTGAGGAGCCGGCTCTGCGCGATGGCCAGCTCGTCTGTCATCTTCGGGCGGTCGAGGAAGGACGCGGCCCGCGCCCCACCGAGCTTCGCCTGGAGCTCGCCGAAGGAGGCGAGCATCGCCTCCATGTAGCCATCCGAGGGCAGCTCGAAGTCGAGCAGCGCGAGCCC
>JAJDAI010000582.1 GCA_029261955.1 Deltaproteobacteria bacterium
GCTCCATCGCGATGAGCTGGTCGAGGCTCGCTTCGAAGCCCTCGGGCGAGTCCCCCGGCAGGCCGATCATCAGGGACGCGATGACCTCCAGGCCCGCCTCGCGGGCGGCCCGGATCGCGGGCCCCACCGTCGTCGGATCGAGCTGCTTGCTGGCGCGCCGCAGCGCCTCGGGGTTCAGCGACTCGACGCCGAAGAGCACGCTGAAGCAGCCGGCGTCCGCCATGGCGCCCAGCAGCTCAGCGTCCACGCGGTCCGTGCGGGACATGCAGGACCAGCGCAGGCCCGGAGGCCCGTCCTTCAGCAGCCGGCGGCAGAACTCGAGGGCGTCCTCGCGCTGCACCGCGAAGGTCGGGTCCGCGATGAAGACCGTGCCGACCTCGTGCCGGGCGTGGATCGTGTTGATCTCGTCGATGACGGCGGCGATGGGGCGCGGCTGCCAGGGGGGGCGCGCCCGGACCTCGCAGTAGAAGCAGGGGTAGGGGCAGCCGCGGCTCGCGAGCACCGGGAAGACGAGGCCGTCGGGGCTCTGGTGGGGCGAGAAGCCGTAGTGGTCCATCGCCACGAGATCCCAGGCGGGGATCGGGGACCGCTCCAGCGTGTGGTCCACCGGCTGGACCGCGGCGCCGTCGCGGGGGATCGAGCCCGGCACCTCCCCGCCGGCTGCCAGCGCGACCGCCGCGAACTCGGGCTCGCCGAAGAGCATGCCGTCCAGGGAAGGGACCGCGTCGAGGGCCGCCTGCGCGTGCCGCTCGGTCAGACGCCCGTAGCCCCAGAGGGGCACATCGACCGCCCGCAGCGCCGCCGCCACCTGCTCCAGGGTGCTGGGGTGGATCTCGCGGTTGTAGTCGGAGTGCATCAAGAGCAGCAGGTCCGGTACGAAGGCCTGGGCCCCCTGGACGACGGTCGCGAGGTCCGTGGTGCGCAGGTGCTGGTCCGCGAGCTCGACCTCGTGTCCCGCTTCGATCAGGGCTGCCGCCACGATCGCGCTGTAGTGCGGCGCGTGCCGGGGTCGGCTGAGCGGGCCGCCGAGGGCCGCGGGGGGGCAGATGAGCTGGATGCGCACGGCACGAGGGTAGACGGCGCGCGGCGATCCCGCGCCTCAGAGGATCCGGCGGACCCAGCCGCTGAGCGCGCCCGGAACCTCGTGGCTGCAGAAGGGGTAGACGACGAACTCCTCGGGGCGACCGGGGTGCACGAGCAGCGTCACGAACTTGCGCTCCTCAACCAGCAGCGGCCCGAACCAGGTGCGGTTCGCGAGGTTGGCGGTCCAGTGGAAGAACTGCTCGCCGTCGATCTCGTACTCGACCTTCATGCGGAAGAAGCCGCTGTCGGTGAGGATGCGGCGCACCTTGCCCGGCGCCACCTCGCCGTGCTTGAGCAGCCAGCGCTCGCGGCCCTGCAGCCGGGCGATGACGTAGCCGGTGGCGAAGGCGGGCAGGAGCGAGATGAGCGCGAGCGCCCCCCAGTCCAGCGTGCGGACGCCCGTCACGACGAGCACCAGGAAGAAGATCGGGAAGAGCCACAGCAGGATGGGCAGGCAGACCAGCGGCGTGGACCAGCGCGGCTCGACCTTGCGCGGGGTGGGCCCCAGGAGCTCGTCCTCGGGCTTCCAGTGGTCCATCGCGGGGAAGCGAGCGGGCCGGAAGTAGTGCAGGGCGGCGGCCAGCGCGCCCGCGAGCAGGGCGGGGAAGAGCGAGATCGTCGCCTCGGGCACCGGCCCCTGCACCAGATCCATCGCCCACACGAAGAACGCGCCCGGGAACAGGCAGAGGCCGATGGCGAGCCACGTGAAGCGGCGCACCGCCTTGTGGCGCTGCCACTCCTTCACGTGCTCACCGGGGGGGAGCTCGGGTCCATCCCCCAGAACATAGATCCAGTTTCCCGGATTGCCGCCTGCCGGGATCTGCCCGGGTGAGGAGCGGCGGGCCGACGTCCGCGCGCGAGGCTGCTAGTTGGCGTCCATCCACTCTTCCTGGGCGTCGAAGATGCCGTCGATGCCGTTGCGAAGCAGGCGGACCTCGAAGCCCTCGTCGACCTCGCTGCCGATGTCGTTCTCGGACCACAGCGTCAGCATGCGCAGCGCGCCCGCGCCGTCGCTGTCCTGGGTCCAGGTGCCCTGCTCGCCCGCGAGGGTGTCGCCGTTGACGTCGTCGCTGCTGCGCACGTAGCCGGCGCCGTCCCGCGGGATCCAGACCTCGATGCTGAAGCTCTGCTGGATGGAGCGGTCCTCGGCGGCGTTGAAGGCCACCTCGTTGGTCCAGGAGCGGGCCGCGAGGCCCCAGCGCTTGTCGCCCTCGTTGACCGGGGTCTCGCCCTCGGGCACCGAGGACGGGTCGGGCAGGTTCAGGTCGATCCAGCGGTAGTCCTTGAACAGCGTGTAGGTGATCTCGCCGATGGCGATGTTCTCCTTCGTCAGCAGGTTCTCGGTCCGCAGGAAGTCGCAGCCCTGGGTCGGCCAGCAGTCGAGGCCGTCCTCGAAGCTGCGGTCGTAGTGGTTGGGGGAGCTGGGCTCCACGGGCACCTGGTCGTCCAGCAGGATGTAGCCCTGGTGGTCCGCGGTGGCGTAGGCGCTCGGCTTGATGACGGTGACGGAGCGGAGGTTCTCGGCCGGGCGATCGGGGCGATCGGGCAGGGCCTCGAGGTCGGCGTCGGTCAGGGCGGCGGGGGACAGGGCCCGGTCCTCGGCGTCCTCGGCGTCGATGTCGACGGCCAGGTACAGCTCCTGCTCCAGGGCCCGCATGGCGAAGGCCAGGTCGGCGGGCTGCTCGCTGTCGAACTGCAGGAAGGTGAAGGACGCAGCGTCGCTGAACTCGGGATCGGCGGCGGGCGGCAGCTCGCAGGCGAGGCAGAAGATCAGGGCGAGGGGGGCGAAACGGTTCATGCAGGTCCTCCGGCGCGCGACTGTCCCTCAAGCGCGCCGAGGAATCAAGGGATCACGAAGCCGAGGCCGAGTAGGCGATGCGCACCGTGGAGCCCACCGGGGCCACGACCGTGCCGTGGAAGAAGACCGCGTTGGCCGCGGCGTCGAAGCTCCAACCTTCGACCCGGGTGGAGTCCTCCACCACGTCCGTGCTCGTGCCGTCGGCGCCTTCGATGGTCACGACCAGCGTCTCCGGCTGGGGCACGACGCGCAGGGGGAAGCCGCTTCGCTGGCCGGCGAGCTCCGCGCCGAGTGCCGTGCCCAGCTGCTCCCAGGCGCCGCAGGGTGCCGCGACGTGGCCGCCCGTCGCCCGGGACACCGCGACGTAGCGCGTGCCGGGGCTGCCGAGGCCGCAGCCCGCCTCGCCGTTGCCGGGCTCCACCAGCGCGTGGACGGTCACGTCACCGAGCTCCGCGAAGCGGTTCCGGTAGTCCGAGGTCGGCACGAGCAGGTCGGGGCGCAGGTTGCAGGCGTCGGGGTTGTTGTCGTCGAGCGCGCCGTCGTCCGAGCAGTCGTCGCCGTCGGACACGAAGACCAGCGCGAGGCGCGAGCCGTCGCGGCGCAGGCCGAGGTTCTCGTGCGTGAGCAGCGGAGGGGTCACGGCGGCCCAGGCGGACTGGAGGCCCTTCTGCTGCGCGGCGCCCTCGGTGCCGACGTTCACGGCGAAGCGGAAGCGCTCGCTCACGCTGGCGGTGTCGGCCGTCAGCAGGGTGCCGGCCGGCGTCTCGACCAGGCGCCCCCGGCGATTCGGGTCGGCGTAGTCCGTGGTCGTCACCCCGATCTGCCAGTCGACCCCGGCCATCGCCGCGAGCAGCGAGTCCCCCGCCGAAGCGAGGCCCGTCTGGATCTCGGCGAGCGAGGCGGAGTCATCCACCACGAAGAGGACGTCCACGAGCGGGTTCTCGCCCTGAACGAAGACGTCTTCGACCGCGTCGGGGTCGAGGTCCCCGATGCAGCCAGCGAGCAGGACAAGCAGGAGCATGCGCATGGGGAACAAGAGTAAACGACCAACAACGATCCTGCGGCCCCACACGACGTGTCCCGAACGGCCCCGGGGCCACCGCTCCTCCTCGTGCATGTCCAATGCGGCTCGTCGTCGCGGCGGCCCCGGAGCCGCCCGGTCCTTCGCCGTGAGACGCCGCAGGATCGTCGTTGGCCGTTCAACCGCCGTGTAGACTCCTCCGCCTGCCGCATGCACCTGCTTCTCTCCCTTTTTCTGGCCACCGCCTTCGCCCAGTCCGCCCCCAACGTGGTGGAGGGCACGCCGCTGGCCGATCCCGCCACCACCGGCGAGTCGGGTCTGCAAGCGCGGCTCT
>JAJDAI010000583.1 GCA_029261955.1 Deltaproteobacteria bacterium
AGACGATCCCAGCCCCGGCGCCGTAGGGATCGACCCGCGCGTCAGGTTCTCCGATCGCCAGATCGTCCAGGCCATCGCCGTCGAGGTCGGCCACCCGCCTGAGCAGGGAGCCGGCGCGGCCGTAGGCCATCGTGCCTTCGAGGCGGGCGGGCACGTCGTGGATGTCCAGGACGCCCGGCAGGAGCAGCGAGGACGGGATGATGAAGGCGCCGCCCCGGTTGTCGCTCGAGGCGTTCGCGGGCACGGCGAGCCCCCGGTCGGCCACCGCCAGCTCGGGCAGCCCGTCGCCGTCGAGATCCGGCAGCACGGCGGTGTTCGTCCCCAGCTGGTGGCACGCGAAGCCAGCCAGATTCGCCTCGTCGAAGCCGATCTCGATCCAGGGCGAGGCCAGGTCGTACCAGTCCTCCCCGTCGCAGCTCGAGTCCACGCCGTCGCCCCAGGCGTCATCCCAGTTGCCGGGGAAGATCGCGGCGTCGCCGTCGTCGCAGTCGCCGGCGCAGACGTAGACCCCGTCCCCGTCCGCGTCCTCACAGCTGGACCCACACAGTGACTCGTCGGGATCGCAGTCCCCCCCCTCGAGCTCGGGATCGGGCCCCACATAGGGGCCGCAGGGCAGCCAGCCGTCGCCGTCCAGGTCGAGCTCCACCTCGGGGATCAGGCCGTCGCAGTCGCTGTCGAAGCCGTCGCAGACCTCGGGCTGGCCGGGGCCCACGCCGGCCTGAGCGTCGTCGCAGTCGCCCGCGCAGGCGAAGACGCCGTCCCCGTCCACGTCCTGGCAGGACGCGGTGCAGAGCGGCTCGGTGTCGTCGCAGTCCCCGCCGTGCTGCTCGGGATCGTCCCCGGAGTAGGGCGCGCAGGCGAGCCAGCCGTCCCCGTCGCCGTCCAGCTCGCCCTCGCCCAGGGAGCCGTCGCAGTCGGTGTCGAGGCCGTCGCAGCGCTCCTCCTCTTCGGGGCCGATGTTCGGGTCGTCGTCGTCGCAGTCCCCCGCGCAGGCCGCCACCCCGTCGAGGTCGGCGTCGACCTCCGTGGCTTCGGCGACGTCGCCCGAGCAGTCGTTGTCGATGCCGTCGCAGAGCTCGGTGAAGCCCGGCCCCTGGTTCGGGTCGCTGTCGTCGCAGTCGCCGTCGCAGACCCGCGCGCCGTCGCCGTCCTCGTCCGCGCAGGAGGCTGCGGCCCCGCAGTCCGAGGCGTCGTCGTCGCAGTCGGTGCCGCCGCAGGCCACGCTCTGGAGTCCGTCCCCGTCCATGTCGCAGAGCTCGGTGACGCCGTCGCAGTCCTCGTCCACCGAGTTCCCGGGCAGCTCCACGGCCCCGGGGTGGATGGAGGGGTCGAGGTCGTCGCAGTCCTCGCCGCCGCTCTCGGGGGCCAGCCACCCGTCCTGGTCGGCGTCGACGCCGTCGAGGCCATCGCAGTTCTGATCGATTCCGTCGTCGATCGGATCCGACGCGCCGGGGTGCCGCTCCGGATCGTCCGGCGCGCAGTCCTCGATGTCGGGCGAGCCGTCCCCATCGAAGTCGGGATCGCTGACCTCGACGCAGCCGAACAGGAGCAGGGCGAACAGGATCCGGAGACTCATGGTGCAGCCCAGGGAGAGGGCACCAGGAAGAGGCTGCCGCGCCAGAGCTGCTCCTCTCCGGTGCTGGGCGAGAAGAAGGTGGCATGAGGCGAGCCGATGGCCAGGTCGTCCACGCCGTCCCCTTGCAGATCCACCGCGGTGGCCGAGAAGGCGCCGTTGCGCAGGGCCAGGCTGCTGATCGCCGCGCCGTCGGCGTCCGCGGGCACGAGGCTGCCGCCCTGGAGCATCGTGCTGCCTCGCCAGACAAGCAGGTCCCCGCTCCAGACGTTCTCGCCATCGGGCAGGCTGGAGGTGTAGAGGTCGCCCAGGCCGTCGCCGTCGAAGTCCCCCGTTCCGAGGAAGTTGCCGAGCCGCATCTCCTCCGAGATGCCCGAGATCACGAGGTCTGCGTCGTTCACGCAGTCCAGGGTGTCCCCGGGGGTCGCGGCGAGCAGCGTCGTCGAGGTCCACAGGCAGATCCGACCCACCTCGCTCCAACCGGTGTCCCCGAACCAGTTCGGGGCCCCGATCGCGAGCTCCGGCAAGCCATCCCCGTCGAAGTCGTCGATGGCTTCGGGCACCAGCCCCGCCCGGCTCTTGTCGAAGCTCAGGCTCAGCCAGGCGTCCGCGCCGCTGGCGATCGTGCCGGCCAGCAGCTCCGCGCCATCGAGGATCCGCACCTCACCGTCGTAGGTGCCGGCGTCCCAGCCCGTGGCCACGAGCTCGGGGTTGCCGTCGCCGTCGAAGTCCGCCGCCGTCATCCCCTGCCCGAAGTCGTCCATGCTGGGGTCACCGATGATCAGATCGCCCGCGGAGCCGTCCACCTCGGCCACGGCGCCGAGCAGCGCGGCACCCGAGTGCAGGACCACCACACCGACCTCGTCGTCCTCGGGGTCCTCCCCCGCCAGGAACAGGTCCACCACGCCATCCCCGTCCAGGTCGCGCACGGCCACCGGCGGGGTCCCTCCGAGGTAGCAGTAGTCGCACCAGCCCGCGATCTGCGGGACCGTCGTCAGCTCCGTGACCCCGGGGCCCAGGGCCGTGCCGGGCACGAGGTACATGCGGCCCTGTCGGGTCCCCGCCGCGTGGTCGTCGGGCGCACCCAGCGCAAGCTCCGCACGGCCGTCGCCGTCCAGGTCCCCGAGGTTCCAGAGGCCCTCGGCGACGTGGGTGTACGGCACCGGCGGTGCGAGCAGGCCCCAGGGCGAGGTGATGTCGCTGCGGCCAGCGATCCAGGCCGAGCTCGAGACGAGCAGCACCCCGCCCCACTCGTCGATCGAGAACGGATTGGGGTCGTGCCGCAGGCCCTCGTCAGCCACGGCCAGGTCGGTCAGGCCGTCGCCGTCGAGATCCCCCACTGGGACCACCGAGCTGCCGACGTCGAGCAGCCGCAGCTCACCGGAGACCGCCGGGTCCCACCCCAGCTGGGCCCAGGACGACTGGAGCTGGAAGCCGTCCTCGCCGTCGCAGCTGCCGTCGATGCCGTCGCCGGGCACGTCCCCGAGGTTGCCGGGGAAGATGGTCGGGTCCGTCGGCGCGCAGTCCTCGGCGCACCAGCCGTCCCGGTCGAGGTCCTCGTCGTCGATGACGCCGTTGCAGTCGTTGTCCAGGCCGTCGCAGGGCTCCGCGGCCCCGGGAAAGACGAGGGGCTCGAAGTCGTCGCAGTCCCCGTCCAGGATCGTGTGGCCGTCGGCGTCGGCGTCGGCCACGAGGCAGTCGGGCACGCCGTCGCCGTCGAGGTCGGGCAGGCCGTCCAGGGGGCTGCCGTCGCAGTCGTGATCGACGGTGTCGCAGGCGGCGGAGGTGGCCTCGGGGTGCACGTCCGCGTTGCCTTCGTTGCAGTCCCCCGCGCAGGGGGCCCAGCCGTCGCCGTCCAGGTCCGCCTCGCCTTCGGCCGAGCCGTCGCAGTCGTTGTCGAGGCCGTCGCAGAGCTCCTCCGCGCCGGGGCTTCGCAGCGGATCGGCGTCGTCGCAGTCGTCGTCGCAGACGCGGGAGCCGTCCTCGTCCTCGTCGGCGCAGGACGCGGCGTCGGTGCAGGCGGCGGCGAAGTCATCGCAGTCCGTGCCGCCGCAGGAGATCGCGTCGAGGCCGTCGCCGTCGGTGTCGCAGATGCCCAGGATGCCGTCGCAGTTCTCGTCCACGGCGTCGCCGAAGACCTCCTCCGCCTCGGGGTGGATGGACGCGTCGCCGTCGTGGCAGTCCTCGCCGCCGCTGGCGATGGAGGCCCAGCCGTCGCCGTCGGCGTCGGTGCCGTCCGCGCCGGAGCAGTCCTGGTCCAGGCCGTCGCCGAAGTCGTCCTGCGCGCCGGGGTGGAAAGCGGGGTCCTCGGGATCGCAGTCGGCCAGGTCGGGGGTGCCGTCGCCGTCGAAGTCGATCGGACCGTCAGCGCAGGCGGCCAGCGTGAGGAGCAGGAGGACCAGCCAGGTGTGCCGTCGTGCCGCCAACTCCGCCCCCCCTCCCGACCCAGTGCGCGAGCAGCGCGCGGGGACGGCCGAGGGGTGAGTCTATCAGGCAGGTGTGCGGTCCCCTGGACGAACGACTGCGCCCACGAAGTGGACGGCTGCGGTCGAATCTGCGCATGCTCGGGCGCTCAACTGGGAGATCACGTGAAGAGCATCTGCGTCTACTGCGGTTCCTCGCCGGGCTCGGACCCGGCCTACATGGCAGCCGCGACGGCATTCGGGCGCCTGCTGGCGGACCGGGGCACGCGCCTCGTCTACGGCGGTGGCGACATCGGGCTCATGGGCGCGGTCGCCAACGGCGCGCTGGAGCGCGGCGGCCAGGTCGTCGGCGTCATCCCCCAGGCCCTGCTGGATCTGGAGGTCGGGCACGAGGGGCTGACGCAGCTGCACGTCGTCAAGTCCATGCACGAGCGCAAGGCGCTGATGGCCGAGCTGGCGGAGGGCTTCGTCGCGCTGCCGGGCGGCCTCGGCACCTTCGAGGAGCTGTTCGAGTCGCTGACCTGGAGCCAGCTCGGCTTCCACAAGAAGCCCGTGGGCCTGCTCAACGTCGGCGGCTACTACGACGCGCTGATCGCCTTCGTGGACCACGCCGTCGAGGCCAGCTTCGTGCGGCCCGAGCACCGCGCGCTGCTCATGAGCGACCCGGACCCGGTGCGGCTGCTCCAGTGCTTCGACATCTGGGAGCCCCCGAAGATCGACAAGTGGATTCGGGAGGGGCAGGAGTAGGGGGGGTCAGCCCTCGGCCGCCTGGATCGCCGTGAGCGCCACCGTGTAGATGATGTCCTCGACCAGGCAGCCCCGGGACAGGTCGTTCACCGGCCGCGCCAGCCCCTGGAGCATCGGTCCGATGGACACCACGTGGGCGGAGCGCTGCACCGCCTTGTAGGTCATGTTCCCCGCGTCCAGATCGGGGAAGATCAGCACGGTCGCCCGGCCTGCCACGGCGCTCTTGGGGGCCTTGCTGCTGGCCACATCCGCGATGAGCGCGGCGTCGTACTGCAGGGGGCCGTCGATGGCGAGGTCGGGGCGGCGGGCCCGGACCAGCTCGGTCGCCCGGCGCACCTTGTCCACGTCGCCGCCCGTCCCGCTGGCTCCGGTCGAGTAGCTGAGCATCGCCACCCGCGGGGGGATGCCGAAGGCCTTCGCGCTGTCGGCGGACTGGATCGCGATCTCGGCCAGCTGCTCGGCGTCGGGGTGGGGGTTCACCGCGCAGTCGGCGTACACCAGGACCTGGTCGGGCAGGCACATGAAGAAGAGCGAGCTCACGAGCTTCGTCCCCGGCGCGGTCCGGACCAGCTGCAGGGCGGGGCGGATGGTGTCCGCCGTGGTGTGCTCGGCGCCCGACACGAGCCCGTCGACCTCGCCCAGGGCCAGCATCATCGTCCCGAGCATCACGCGGCTGGTCAGCTGATTGCGCGCCATCTCGGGGAGCAGGTTCTTGGCCTTGCGCAGCTCACACAGGGGCTCGACGTAGCGCTCGGCGACATCCTGCGGCCGGATCAGCTCGACCCCCGACGGCAACTCGATGCCGCGGCGGCGCGCCGTCGATCGGATCTCGTCCGGCTCGCCCAGCAGCACGCACTGGGCGATGCCCCGCTCGTGCACGACGGCGGCGGCGGCGATGGTTCGCGGCTCCCTCCCCTCGGGCAGCACGATGCGCTTGTTGGCAGCACGAGCCCGCTCGATGAGGCGATGGCGGAACGCCGGGGGCGACAGCCGGTACCCGCCGGGTTCGCTGCGATCACAGAGCGTCTGGAGCCAGGAGGCGTCCAGGTCGCGGGCCACGTGCTCGGCCGTGCGCTGGGCTCGCACCCGGTCGTCGGTGGGGCAGTGGACCCCCGCCTTGTGCACGGCCTCGATGGCGGCGGCGCTGGCCATCCCGATCTCCAGCAGGGGCAGCCCGTGCTCCAGCGCCGGCCGCGCCAGGTGGAGCACCGAGTCTGGAAGGGGGATCCCGCCGGTCAGCAGGATCCCGGCCGGTCGCATGCCCGCGAGCTCCGCCAGGCAGACGCCCATGACGATGTCGCTGCGGTCCCCGGGCGTGACCACGAGCGTGCTGGGGGTCAGGTGCTTGAGGAAGTTGGGCGCCGTCATCGCGCCCACGATGGCCCTGCGCACGCGCCGCGCGCGCATTTCACCGGGCTCGATGGGCCGAGCGCCCACCTCTCGGGACACGTCGAGGACGCGGGACGCGCACAGGCTGGAGTCCTCCCGGATCAGGCCGACCAGGGGCAGCCGGACCCCCGCCAGGGCCTTGCGGTAGGGCCTCGCCAGCTCGTCGGGGATCGGGCTGCGGGCCGCGGGAATGCCCACGTCCAACCGCCACTCCGAGGTCGAGGTGCCCGGCTCCTCCACCGGCAGGCGGTTGATGACGCAGCCCTCGACCGCTGCGCCGGCGGTGCGGAACATGTTGGCCAGGATGGCGAAGCGCTCGGCGAGGTCGTCCGGGCCTTCCTCGATCACGCGCCCCACGAACACCACGTGGGCGTCGACGGCGGAGGCGATCTCCAGGTTGATGCGGGTCGAGTAGACGAGCTCCGAGGAGGGCACGAGGCCTTCAATGATCAGCAGGTCCGCCCCCCGGCCGGCCAGCTGGACCCGCCCGACCACCTCCTCGAGCAGGACCTGATCGCCTCCCACGGAGAGCTGGTGCTCGGCATCCTCGGGCGAGATGGGCACGGGGGGATCGAGCACGGTGGTCAAGCGGATGAGCTCGGTCGACGGATCGAGGCCGTCGGCGAAG
>JAJDAI010000584.1 GCA_029261955.1 Deltaproteobacteria bacterium
GGGCGTGGATCGGCGCGGGCTTCGTGCGCAGCCTCGTCTGGGACGCGGCCTGCGGGATCCGCACCGAGCTCGACGACGTGGACGTGGTCTGGTTCGACCGCGAGGCCGGCCGCGCCCAGGAGCAGGCCCTGGACGACGCGCTCTGGGCCGCCGCTCCCGGCGTGCACTGGTCGGTGCGCAACCAGGCCCGGATGCACGAGCACAACGGGGACGCGCCCTACCGCGATCTCGATCACGCCCTGAGCTGCTGGCCGGAGACGGCGACGGCGGTCGCGGTGCGTCTGGCCCCCGAGCTCCAGGTGCTCGCTCCCTTCGGCCTGGATGACCTCTTCGCCTTGCGGGTCCGACCGACGCCGCACATGCGCTCGCGGCCCGACCGCGGCGCCACCTACTCCGCTCGCTGCGCCGGAAAGCGCTGGACGGAGCGTTGGCCTGGGGTTCAGGTGGAGCCGCTCTCTCCCTGAACCGCGCCCCTGTGTCCCATTCGTCCCGCCTGTGCGACTCGGCACGGAGCCCTTGCCCCGGGCTGTGCGCCGTCGCTACGGTGCGCGACGTGTCGAAGTGCGTCCTCCTGATCCTGCTGCTGTTCGGCTGCTCCGCCGAGCCCGCGAACGAGCCCGCCGAGCCGACCCCCGGGGCGGACGACGACGACTCGGCCCCAACGGACGACGACGACGATTCGTCGTCCGTTGGCATCGACGACGACGACTCGGCCGACGACGACGACGCCACCCCCGCCGACTACAGCGGCCCCGCCTACGCCTCCTGCGTGAGTGAGGCCCAGTGCGACCCCGGCTCGGCCTGCGCGGCGGTCCCCGGCTACGGCGACCCCTTCTGCTCGCCGCCCTGCGACCCCGCCGGGGACGGCGGCGAGTGCGCGCTGCGCGGCCGGGACCACGACGCGGTGTGCCTGCCCTCGGGGCGCTGCGCCCGCGCCTGCCACGCGAGCGAGGACGTGATCGCGGAGGACCGCGGCTTCCCCAAGGGCGCCGAGTTCCGCGACCCCGCCGCCTGCCCCGACCCGCTGACCTGCCGCGCCGTCGACGGCGTCGAACCGCCGCTCTGCGCGGGCGATCGCGCGGGCGGCGCGGGCTTCTACGGCACCTGCCGCCACCCCAACGTCGACGGCCCCGACTGCCCCGACCAGTCATCCTGCTACGGCGGCGAGCTCATCGGCGTGGACGAGGGCATCTGCCTGCCGTGGTGCCCCGACGGCCTCTGCCCGGCGCCGAGCAACGCCAGCCAGGTCACGACCCTCTGCTATGACATCGGCTTCGACTACCCGGTCTGCGCCCTGCTCTGCCAGCCGGGCCAGTCCGAGTGCCCCTTCGACCAGGAGTGTTTCGACGCCGGCTTCATCGGGATCTGCGCCCCCATCGGAGCGACGAACCCCCTGTGAGGTGGCTCCCGCTCCTGCTCCTGCTGCCCTCGGCGGCGCTCGCGAGGCCTGACGTGGGCCCCGAGGTCTTCTGCGCGACCTACCCGGACTCGCCCACCTGCATCACGGGCACGACGGAGTGCAGCACCTGCCACGCCACCTCGGGGCCGCCGGCGCGCAACCCCTACGGCGCGGACATCCTCCTGGAGCTGGACCGGGACGCCCCCTTCGGCCCCCAGCTGCCCGCGGCGCTGCAAGCGGTCGAAGCCCTGGATTCGGACGGCGACGGCCTCGGCAACCTCGACGAGATCGACGGCGGCACGCGGCCGGGCTTCGACTCCACGCTCGAGCCCGAGTGCGCGGAGCAGACCGCCTTCGGCAACCCCTGGTACCTCGTCGGGGAGTACGACCCCGCCTTCGCGCACAAGCGGGTGCTGCTCGACTTCTGCGGCCGCAGCCCGCGCTACGCGGAGCGGCAGGCCTTCGCCGCCTCGCCCGATCCGATCCAGGCGCTCCAGGACACCTTGAGCCTGTGCCTCCAGTCGCCCTACTGGCGCGAGGTGCAGCAGGAGATCGGCACGCGCGTCGTCCGCCCCATCGGGCCCGCCACGGACATCAACATCCTCGGGAACTGGGCCTGGGACCTGCGCCTGTGGCTCTGGGCCACGAGCGGGGACCGCGACGCGGGCGAGCTGATGAGCGCCGACTACCTGGTGGTCGAGGATCCCCCGGGCACCGGGCGCCTGGCCCCCATCGACGAGCCGCGGGACGACAACGAGGCCTACGCCCAGCCTCTGGAGGCCGAGCACCGCTTCGGGCTGATCACGACGCGCTACTCCCTGGCGATGAACGTGATGTTCACCGCGGTGCCGCGCACCCTCGCCAGCCACTTCTACCGGCAGCTGCTGGGCCTGGACGTCGCGCGCAGCGAGGGCCTGTACCCCGTGGACGAGGCCGAGGGCGCCTACGACTGGGCTGCCCCGCTGGACGTGGACGACAAGGGCGTCTGGCAGGAGGCCTGCGCCGCCTGCCACACCACGCTCGACCCGCTGTCCTACCCCTGGGCCCGCTACAACGGCATCGACCTGGACGGCGGCACGACCGGCGCGTACCTGCCGGAGCGCGCCATCGACATCCTGCCCACCACCGAGGGCGCCATCTTCGGCCAGGCGATCAGCACGCCCGCGGAGTGGGTGGACGCGGCGGTGGCCTCGGACGCCTTCAGCCGCCACCTCGTCGAGACCTTCTTCGAGTACCTCTTCCGCCGCGCGCCCTACTCCTGCGAGCAGGACGTGATCGACGGGCTCTGGGCCTCCTTCCGGGACGGCGGCCGCAACGTGGAGGACATGCTGCACGCGCTGGTCCTCACCGACCTCTACGGGACGCCCTGATGCGCTGGCTGCTGATGCCGCTCATCGCGCTGCTGGTCGGCTGCTCGGTGCTGGACGAGCTCGTCGCGCCCCCGGGGAGCGAGGAGCCCGAGGTCATCGAGAAGCCGACGCCCTTCGACCAGGGGCCGCCGATCTCGGTGCGCGGCGATCTGCGCATGAAGCGCTGGCGGCAGCTGAGCCTCGATCTCCAGGGCGCGCTGGAGCTTCCGGCGGACGAGCTCTGCCAGGAGACCGGCCGCTTCGACTGCTCCGACCTGCACGCCGTGCCCCTGGGTGGCTTGAGCGTCGACAACGGCCTCTTCGAGCCGCTCGATCA
>JAJDAI010000585.1 GCA_029261955.1 Deltaproteobacteria bacterium
GGCCGCGCCGAGATTCGCCCAGGCCATGCCGGTCAACCCGGCGTCGAAGAACTTGAGCGCGGCGATCGACCCGAGCAGCTGGACCATCGCCTCGCCGAAGGCCATCACCGCGACCGCCTTCGAACGGAAGCGCAGCTTCAGCACACCCTCCACGGGATAGGTGACGAGCCGCAACCCTTGGGCCACGAGCAACAGCGTCAGCGCGGTACCGAGCTCGTCGTTGCGCGTGGTGAGCTGCGCGAGGCCGCCGCCGACCAGCGCGGAGCCGCCGCAGATCAACACGGCGAGCAGCGCGGTCCATCCGATCGCGGCGCGGATCGCGCGCGAGGCACTCGCGTCGTCGAGCGGACCGGCGCCCGAGCGTCCGCCCGTCTTGAGCATCCACATCAGCGCGGCGGTGACGCCCATGGCGGCGAACATGCCGACCAGCTGCGCCGTGAGGAGCATCGACTCCCAGAAGTTGAAGGCGCCGTCCGCCAGCTCCGCGGTGATCACCGGGATCAGCAGGATCCCGGCGCCGCGGGTCAGGGCGTTGGCCACGAAGAGCACCGCCGAGTGCTTGCCGAGGCTTGAAAGATGGGCCGACAACGCGGAGCTCCGCCGGGAGACGATCTGCAAAGCTATCGGATGAGCGGCGTTCTGAGGCACACATCGAAGTCGGAGGATGGCTCGCGGAGAACCGCGCCCGGTGCAGCTCAAGCCCACCGGCCGAGGCGTCCGATGTAGGACTCAACCGTTGTGGAGAGAGCGATGCAGAACGATCAGAACGCCCAGGATGCTCAGGACCCTCAGGTCGACTCGAGCGAGCCGACCGTCACGAGCACCCCTCGCCGGGTGAAGAAGAAGCTGGGCTGGCTGGAAGGCGTGGTCGGACTGTCCGTGATCGTCGCCCTGGCGGGCGTGGTCACGCCGATCGTCGGTGGCAGCACGGTCCAGCAGAGCGAGGACACGGCGCAGGGTCAGATGCTGCAGATCCTCGACGGCCTGGCGGCCTACTCGCGGGACACCCTCTACCTGCCCACGGGCAACCAGGGCCGCACCGACGTGTCGTGGCTCTACGGGCCGGGCGTGATCCCGTCCGGCAACCCCTTCGCTTCGGGTGGCGAGGCGCGCCCCATCGAGGAGGCGCTGCTGACGCCGGCCATGGGCGGCCGCAACTGGAAGGGTCCCTACCTCGACGAGCTGCTGCCCGATCCCTGGGGCAACGCCTACCTCGTCAACGTGGACGGCCTGGTCGACACCCGCGAGGAGGCCATGGTGCTCAGCGCCGGTCCCGACGGCGTGGTGCAGACCGCGGCCTGGGACCGCCATCCCGCCGGCGACGACCTGCTCCTGCTGATGCGCTGAGCGAGGGGCCTTCCGGCCTCCACCGAGGCTGTGGCAGACTGGGCCTCCCCCCCCGGGAGCCCGCCCCCGCCCATGCGTCTCGCGATCGCACTCTGCGCCCTGCTGTTCACCGCCTGCGGCACGCCGCTGGCCGGCGGCTTCCTGGGCGATCCGCTACGCGTGCTGACCGGCCTCGACGCCACGCACACCTTCGAGGTGCGGCTCGCGGGGGACGAGTCCGCGAGCGGCTACCTGCTCGAGTTCTACGCGGGCGAAGCCGGCACCAAGGACGAGCGCAAGTGGCCCGCCGGCACGGTCCTGATCCAGGACCTCGACTTCCAGAACGTCGGCTTCATCGACTACCTGGGCAAGGCCTACCGCTTCGACAAGTCGGGCAAGAGCCACGACATCAGCGCCGTCGGCCGCCACGCCCAGGTCGCCAAGCTCCTCGGCCTCACCGGCAAGCTCATCATCCGCTCCGCCCTCCCCGGCATCGAGCCCCCCACCGAGCGCTGAGCCCCAAGGCTCCCCAGCCCCTCGCCAGCAAACCCGCAAGCAGCTCGAGGAAAGCGTGGAGTCAGCGCGCCCGCAGTCTCGCGCCATGTGCCTGCCAGAGCCCCTGCTCGAGCAACCGAGGCTCGGCGTACTCGCCCATCGCCTCGCGCTGATGCAGCACCCAGGCCACGGGCCCCTGCCGCTTGGGCAACTCCAACGCGAGCAGATGATCGGCGTCCGCCTCGAGGTCGAGGCGCTGCACCAGGCGGCTGGGGACGGGTGAAGCGTTGGCCGCGCGCAGCAAGCGCTGGCTGCGGTCGTCGTCGCCCGCGCCCACCACGACCACGTGCAGCGGCGGGTGCAGGAGCAACTCCAGGCTGCGGCCGTAGGCGGCCATCGACCAGCCCGCGCGGCGACAGTCCTCGGCGTGCTCGACCAGCCGGCGCTCGGCCTGCTCGGCCAGGCTGGGACGGTCGAACCAGAGCGCCGCGCGCAGCAGCACCTCGGCCGCGACGGCCTCCTCCCGTAGGCGCGTCGTGAGATCCGTGGCCTGGTCCCCCGGCGGCGGCGACACCGGCTCCGCCAGCCGCTCGACGAGGTCCGCGAGCAGCGGCTCGAAGCGCCGGTCGTCGCCGTGCTGGAGCACGAGCAGGAAGGCCCGGGCCAGCTCCGCCTCGTCGGCTTCGCTGCCCGCGAGCGTGCGGCCCTTGCTGTCCATGACCGAGTCGACGCCCTTGCCCTCGCGGTACAGGCGCCGCGCGAGGCTCTCGGCGATCCGCACCGCGACCTCGCTGAAGTCGGGACGGTCCAGCACGGCGCCGGCCTTGAGCAGCGCGCGCACGGCCCGCGCGTTGGCGCTCGTCAGAAAGCGTCCCGAGCGAGCGGGCGGACGCCGCGTGAGGCGCGCGGCCTTGTCGGCGGCGTAGTACTCGTCGTCGGGAGCGAGGCCCGAGTGCATCAGGCCGGTGTCGGTGTCGTCGTAGGCCTCGAGCATGTGCTCGGCGGTGCGACGTCCGACCTCCAGGAAGTC
>JAJDAI010000586.1 GCA_029261955.1 Deltaproteobacteria bacterium
CTTCAGCCCGCCGAAGCGCCCCAGCTCGTAGAAGGGGGGATCGCCGAAGAGCACATCGGCCATCACCCGCGTCGCCAGGGTGACCCGCGTCGGGTGGATGGGCAGGTAGGCACGGACGTGGGCGTTGAGGCCGCCGTAGCCGGCCCACTCCTCGATGACCGGGCCGCCGCGGACGGAGCCCTCGATCATGAAGCCGCGCTTCGGGTCGAGCTCCTCGTCGCGTTCGTCGAGCACGGCCCCGCCCAGGAACTCGAGCACCCCGTGCCGCTTCACCCCCACCAGCGCCTTCTGGACCCGCAGCCCCGAGGCCCCACCGGACTCCAGCGTGAGCAGGCTGCCGGGGTACAGGTCGATCCAGTTCCAGACGAGGGACAGCCCTCCGAACAGCTCCAGGTTTCCCCCGGTGAGCACGCGGGCGACGACGCGTGCGCCGGGGTAGGAGTGCGCGTACTCGTGGAAGCGCCGGGCGTGCGCCCAGGCCTCGGGGGACTCGTCCTCGTCGATGGCCTCCCAGGGGTTCTGGGCTTCGCTCGCGTTGCCCAGGCCGTACCAGCCCAGGTCGCTCTGGCGGCGGAACCAGATGCGCGAGGTCAGGCGCAGGCGCCCGCCCGCGAGGCCCGGCTGGTCGAAGTCGACGTAGTCGTCGTTGTAGGTCAGCTCGGGCAGGCCGTCGGGCCCGCGGTCCACGTAGAACCAGACGTTGAAGGCGAGGCGCCACTTCCAGGGATCGAAGTCGGGCTTGAAGCGCGCGATGTTGCCGATGACCCCGAAGCCGATGCCCCGGTTCGAGTCGTAGGACACGCCGGGGAAGATGGCGGGATCGATGCGGTCGGGGCTCTCCTGCTTCGCCTTGCGCGCGGCCTTCTTCGCGTCGCGCAGGGCCTTCTTCTCGTCCTTCGTGAGGGGCTGGTCGGCGGCGAGCGCCGGCGCGGCCAGCAGCAGCGCGGCCAGCAGGGCCAGGAGCCTCATTCCGGCGGCTCGGGGGCGCCGCAGATCGAGGCCGGCTTGCGCCCCCCGCTCAACTCGCAGATGGAGTCGCGCAGCGCGCCCTCGAAGAAGTAGGGGTCGGTGGTCTGCTCCGCACCCTTCAGGTAGGCCTCGCCGACCGCTCCGCCCATCGCGTCGGCGCTGAGCAGCATCGCCTCGAAGGCGCCGGCCACGCGGACGTCGTCCCGCACGAGGGTCTCCAGGCCGGTCTCCATGCCCATGCCGAAGGCGAGGTCCGCCAGGTCGGCGTCCGTGACCTGGGGGTTGTTCTGCTGGAGGGCTCGGAGCTCCTCCGCTTCGACCCGGGGCTCGTTCAGGACCGGCCCGCTCCCGCGCGCGAGCAGGCGGCCGGTGGACTGCAGGTGGTAGCGGCGGCTCTGGGCATCCGGGCCCAGGCTGCGGAGGTGGACCTCGATGGGCGGCAGCCGCCCGGCCAGCGAGACCGATGGGTAGGAGTGCGCCACCCGCGCCCGGTAGAGGGCCGGCCCGTCGTGGTCGGTCCGCCAGTCGCCCAGCGTCTGCAGGCCGCCGACGAGCACGCAGGCGAGCAGCGCCGCGTCGTTGAGCACGCGCAGGGGCCGCGACCTGGCAGCGGCCAGGGCCAGCGGCAAGCCGAAGATCCACGCCGACAGCACCGGGATGATGTAGCGGGTGGAGCTGATGCGCGGCGCCGGGGTCAGCAGGTCGGTCGCGAGGGACTTCTCGACCACCTCCGCCTCGATGGTCAGCCCCGAGGCGACGTAGGCCCCGATCCAGCCCGCGCAGAGCAGCACCGCGGCGAGCAGCTCCCGGCGCCCCTCCTTGCGGCGGGCCAGACCGAGCAGCCCCAAGGGCACCGCCAGCACCCACGCGACCACCCAGACGCGGCCGCTCAGCCGCGCGGCGGGCCGCACCCCCGGGGAGGAGCCCTCGCCGCCCGGCGGTTGCAGGAACAGCGCGCCGGGAAAGGACAGGCCGGATGCCTCGATCGCCCGCTCGGGCACGGTCTTGACGCCCCAGTTGGTGCCCTGGGGAACGGCTACCACGTCCCAGAGCTGCTCGCGGCCCATCTGGGCGTACTGGAGCCCCGAGGCTTCCAGTGTGTTGACGTTCCACCAGAGCAGCAGCGGCAGCACGAAGGCGCCGACTGCGAGGCCCCCGATGGCCCGGGCCCCGCCCGCCGTGCAGGCGAGCAGCAGCGCGGGCGCCACCACCACGACGCTGCGCACGTACCAGGTGCCCACGGCCAGGATCAGGCCCGCCAGCAGGCCCCAGACGAACCCCCGCCGCGCCTCCAGGGCGACCGCGAGCGCGGCGAGGCCCCAGGCGAAGCCGCCGGCGTGCCCCCCGATGGCTGCGACGATCCCGTCCTTCACCAGGAAGGGCGCGCAGGCCAGCACCACCGGCCAGGCGAGCGCCGGCGCGATCCCCCCGATCCGCAGCAGCACCCGGGATCCCGCCGCCGCCATCACGGCCACGTGCAGCAGCGCCACGACGTGCCAGGCGAGCAGCCCGTCCCCCGCCAGCAGGTAGCCCACGCCGCTCACGATCGGGTCGAGGATCAGGGAGCCCTGGTAGGGGATGACCTGGTAGTGGGTCACCTCGCTGAAGCCGTTGAGCGCCAGCTCGCGGGCGATGGTGGCGGGGATCGCCCCCTCGCCGTCGTAGAAGTGCTCGGGGTGCCCGAACAGCCGCGAGAAGGCGGCCAGGACGGGCAGGGCGACCAGCAGGACCCAGCCGAGGCCCTCCGCGGCGGGGCGGGCAGGCGAGCGGGGCGCGGCGCTGGGGAGATCCTCGGACAGAGCCGAATCCTAGCGTCATCGGCCCCGACACCG
>JAJDAI010000587.1 GCA_029261955.1 Deltaproteobacteria bacterium
CCGCGCGCCCTGGAGCACCACGGTGGCCGGCTGCGGACTGACCGGAGGCTCGGCGGATCGCAGGCCGCGCTCCTGGGCGTCCTGGAACGCGTCGGGGGCTGCTTCGGCCGCCGCTGCCAGCGTGAGCAGCAGCAGGAAGACCATCAAAGATCGCATCGAGGCTCCGGGCAGGTCGGGGGGGGCGCGAATCGTTGCACTGCGGGCGGAGCCTTGGAAGGGCAGCAGGTCGGGAGATCGCGGGCGGGATCGAAGCTGCGTCGGCTCCAGCAGACGACGACGCCTTGAACCGCGACGGGGCACCGAGTAGCGTCGTGCCGCTCGGGCCGCGTGCGTGGGGACGCCGCGCCACACCGAGGGAGGGATCTCAATGTTCGTACGCAGCTTGCTCGCCACCGTTCTGCTCCTGCTCACCGGCTGCTCCGACGGAACGCCCGCTCCGGAACCCAGCGGACCCGGCGACAACAACGCGCCCTCGATGCCCATGGCCGAGGGCCTGAACACCGACTTCGGCGTCGACGGGGACAACAAGGTCATCCGCGTGGGCGCGCTGAACGACGAGAGCGGGCCGGCCGCCGCCATCGGCAAGCCCTACGCCATCGGCAAGCGCGTGCTGGTCGCCCAGGTCAACGCGGGCGGCAGCGGGCTGCTGCCCGAGGGCTGGCGCATCGAGATGGTCGAGAAGGACCACGCCTACAACCCGCAGCAGTCCGTGCAGGCCTACAAGGAGATCAAGGACGACATCCTCTTCCTGGCCACGAGCTTCGGCACGCCGAACACGCTGCCGCTGCTGCCGCTGCTCCAGGCTGACGGCATCCTGGCCTACCCCGCGTCGCTGTCCTCGGAGATGGCCGCCAACCGCAACACGCCGCCCGCCGGGCCGAGCTACGAGATCGAGGCGCGCCGCGCGATGGACTGGGTCGTCACCACCGCCGAGCCGGCGTCCATCAAGGCGGGGATCGTCTACCAGCAGGACGACTACGGCAAGGACGGCCTCAACGGCTGGAAGAAGGCCGCGGCGGACCACGGCGTGACCATCGTCTCGGAGCAGACGGTGGCCCCCGGCCAGAAGGACATGGCCGCGGTCATCACCGCCCTGAAGAACGCCGGCGCCACCCACGTGCTGCTGACGACGCTGCCCTCGGCCACCGGCCCGATCCTCGGCACCGCGGCGCAGCTCAAGTACATGCCCACCTGGATCGGCAACACGCCGTCCTGGATCGACGCCTTCTTCGCGCCGGAGGTCATCCCCTCGGCCGTGTTCACCAACTTCCACTGGGTCTCGGGCCTGCCCTACTGGGGCGAGGAACTCCCGGGCATGGACGGCTTCGTGGCCGCCTTCGAGGCGCACAAGTCCGAGGGCGCGAAGCCCGACTTCTACACGATGATGTCCTACATGCAGGGCCTCGTGGCCCTCGAGGCGGCCAAGCGCGCCATCGAGGCCGACGACATCAGCCGCGGCGGCTACCAGGACGCGCTGGGCGGCATCTCCGGCTTCACCGCCGGCGGGCTGCTCCAGCCCCTGAGCTACGACAGCCTGCCCTTCGTCACCGGCACCAGGACGCGCGTGCTCAAGCCCGACTTCGAGAAGACGAGCTGGTCGCTGGTGGCGCCCTACGCGGACGCCGGGGCGAAGGCCGAAGGCGCCGAGACCGCGGAGTAGCGGCCCGGGCGATGCTCGAGATCAACAACCTCGAGGTCGTCTACCACTCCGTCGTGCGCGTTCTGCGCGGCGTGAGCCTGCGCGTGTCCGACGGCGGCGTCACGGCCTTGCTGGGGCCCAACGGCGCCGGCAAGACCACCCTGCTCCGCGCGGTCACCGGCCTGCTCGATCTGCACGAGGGCTCGGTGACGCGCGGCAGCGTGCTCTTCGACGGCACCGAGCTGGTCGGCATGCGCCCCGACGCCATCGTCGCCTCGGGCGTGGCCCAGGTGATGGAAGGGCGGCGGGTGCTCGGCGAGCTGACGGTGGAGGAGAACCTGCTCGCAGGGGCCTGGTCTGTGCCGCGCTCGGCCATCCGCGAGCGGCTCGACGAGTTCTACGAGCGCTTCCCCATCCTGGGGGAGCGCCGCAAGCAGCAGGCCGGCTACCTCAGCGGCGGCGAGCAGCAGATGGTCGCCATCGCCCGCGCCTTGATGGCGAAGCCCCGGCTGCTGCTGCTGGACGAGCCCAGCCTGGGCCTCGCCCCGAAGATCGTGGCCGACGTCGCGCGCCTCATCCGGAGCATCCACGCCGAGGGGGTGTCCATCCTGCTGGTGGAGCAGAACGCCGCGCTCGCGCTGGAGCTGGCCGAGCACGGCGTCATCCTCGAGACCGGCCGGGTGGTGCGCGAGGGGCCGGCCGAGCAGCTGCGCGACGACGAGGACATCCGCGAGTTCTACCTGGGCCTCGGTGAAGGCGGCCGGCGCGGCTACCGCGAGATCAAGCACTACCGGCGGCGCCGTCGGTGGCTCAGCTGATGGACCTCGAGGCCCGAGGATTGAAGCTCAGCTTCGCCGGCGTGCACGCGCTGCGCGGCGTCGACCTGTCGGTGCCAGCGGGGCAGCTGCACGCGGTCATCGGGCCCAACGGCGCAGGCAAGACCTCGCTCTTCAACTGCATCTGCGGCGTCTACCGGCCCCAGGAGGGCACGCTGACCTTCGGCGGCCACGACCTCATCAAGACGCCGCCGCACCAGGTCGCCGGGGTCGGCATCGGGCGGATGTTCCAGAACCTGGCGGTCTTCGAGCACCTCACCGTGCTCGAGAACCTGAT
>JAJDAI010000588.1 GCA_029261955.1 Deltaproteobacteria bacterium
AGCAGCTCGCGCCGGCCCTGGGCTCTTCGCGGAGCCCAGGGCCAACGCACCCCTCGCGTCGCCCATTATGCGCTTGCCGCGCAGGGGGCGGCGGCGCCATGCTTGGCGTAGGTGAGCAGCGGTGGTCGCGCGGTGGAAGCAGCACGGAGGACACCCCAGGACTCCGGAGCGGAGCGCGCCGTCCTGGGCGCGATCCTGCTCAACCCGCGTTCGATGGACCAGGTGGCCGAAGAGGGCCTGGTCATCGACGACTTCGCGCAGCCCGCGCACCAGGTCCTCTTCGACTGCTTCAGCGCCCTGACCCGCGAGGGCAAGGGCGTCGACCTCGTCACGGTCTCCTCGTGGCTCGCGGACCAGGGCAAGCTCGACGAAGTGGGCGGAGTGCCCTACGTCAGCGGCCTGTCGGGCGCCGTGCCGAGCCTCGCGAACCTGACTCACTACATCGAAGTCGTTCGCGAGAAGGCGCTGCTGCGCGGCCTGCTGCACACCACGGCCGGCATCACCGAGGACGTCTTCTCGAGCGAGATTCAGGCCGAATCGGTCCTGGACGCCGCGGAACGGCGCATCTTCGAGCTCCGTGAGGGGCGCGAGAACAAGGCCATGTCCCGGCTGGGCGACGTGGCCGAGGCCGTCTACGAACTGCTCCGGCAGCGGGCCGAGTCCCCGGACGACGTCACCGGCATCTCCACCGGCTTCCGGGACCTCGATGTCCTGCTGGCCGGTCTCCAGAACAGCGACCTCGTCATCCTCGCGGCCCGCCCGGCCATGGGAAAGACGGCGTTCGCGCTGAACATGATCGCGCACGCGTCGCTGCGGGCGGAGACGACCTGCGCCTTCTTCTCCATGGAGATGAGCAAGGAGCAGATCGCCACGCGGCTGCTCACCTCGGAGTCCCGCGTCTCGGGATCCCGCGTGCGGACCGGCAAGCTCCTGCAGGACGACTGGGCGCCCCTGCTGCGCGCGACGGAGTCGCTGGACAAGGCCCAGGTCTTCATCGACGACACGCCCGGCATGACCGTGGCCGCGATCCGGGCCCGTTGCCGCCGCATCAAGGCCCAGCACGGGCTCGGGCTCGTTGCGGTGGACTACCTCCAGCTGATGCGGGGAGAGGGCAGGGAGCAGAGCCGCGAGCAGGAGATCTCGGCCATTTCGCGGGGGCTCAAGCACCTGGCGAAGGAGCTCCACATCCCTGTCGTCGCGCTCTCCCAGCTCAACCGCGGCGTGGAGCAGCGGGCCGACAAGCGCCCCCTGATGAGCGACCTGCGCGAGTCGGGCGCCATCGAGCAGGACGCTGACGTGATCATGTTTCTCTACCGGGACGAGGTCTACAACCCCGACAGCCCCGACAACAAGGGCATGGCCGAGGTGCTCGTGCGCAAGCAGCGCAACGGCAGCACCGGCGAAGTGCCGCTGGCCTGGCGCGGCGAGTTCGCCCGGTTCGAGAACCTGGAGGCGGGCTTCCGCTAGTGGGTCGAATCGTCACCGGCTTCCGCGGCGCAGTCGCGTTGATCTGCGCGCTCCTGCTCGCCGCCCCGGTGGCCGCGGCCCCGGTGGCGTCGCCGCCCGTGCCCGAGGGCTCGCCCGCCCAGCCCGGCAGCTGGGAGCCCGGCGCGGGCCTGCGCACGCCCGAGAGCACGGACGATCTGCGCTTCCACGGCTGGTACCGCCTCGACCCGCTCCGCGTGCACCTCAAGCACGGCGGCTTCTTCGAAGGGGGCCTCGGCGGCGTGGACCGGTCGCGTGACCGGCTGCTGATCGTGCACCGGGGCGGCTCCATGGCCATCGACCTGCACCTGGTGACGGAGGTGACCCCCCTCGGCCTGACGCGGGATCGCCTCGGCCCCGGCGGCGAGCTGCTGGCCGAACCGGAGGTCGACGCCGAGCCCGCGGTGAGCTGGGTGCTGCGCCCGACCTGGCGGAGCCACCTCGGCGCGGCGATGTCCGCCTTGATCCCGGGCACCGGTCAGTTCATCCAGACCAGCGAGCAGTGGCTCGGGGGCGTCTTCCTCGCGACATGGTCCTTCCTGGTCGCGGGCGGCCTGCTGGCGATGTTCGCGCCCGGCAACCAGACCCAGTCGGTGCGTACGGGCATGGCCGCTGGCTTCCTCGCCGTGGCAGGGGGCTTCAACGTGCTGGCGGCGGTGCATGCTCACCGGACGGGCCGGGAGCGGACCCGCCAGGTGCAGCGCGCGGAGCCCACAACCGGGGGCGGCGGCTTGACACACCAGCCGCCTGGCGAGTAGAAATCTCCGCAGATCTGCGGCCTGTTCTGGCCGCACGCGGGGGCGCAGGGGGACCCGGTCGCCACCCGCGAACGCCTCCCGCAGGAGGGTCTTCGATGGCCAGGAAGCGCTCGGGCAGCAACGCCAACAAGAAGGTCGAGGAGAAGGCGGAGGACACGCTCCTCCCGCTCCGCGACAAGCTCGAACGAGCAAACCAGCTCGCCGAGTGGATCGACGCAGCGCGCGCCCACAGCGACGAGTTTCCGAGTGAGGTCGTCACGACCGTCATCTCGGACTACCGCGTCCAGTACGACGAGCTGCTGCCGCAGTTGCGCGAGCTGGCCGAGGGCGTCGCGGGCGAGCGAGCCTCCCTCGCCGCGAAGGCGGCGGAGCTCGAGACCGCCGCGCAGTCCATCGAGAAGCAGGTGGACGAGTTCAAGCTGCGGCGCCTGATCGGCGAGCTGAACGAGACCGACTTCAACGACAAGGTCGCCGAGGCCGAAGGGGCGCATGACGCCTCCGCCTTGCCCACGACCCGCGAAGCCATCGACGGCATCGACCGGCTCCTGTCGGACGTGGGCGCCGTGCAGAACCGCGTAAGCCAGGCCCTGGGCACCGCGCCCGAGGCCCCGGCCGCGCCGGACGCCGAGCCCGCAGAGCCCGAGGCGGCTGCCGAGCCCGGGTCCCCCGCAGCCGAGCCCGAGGCTCCGGCTGCTGAGTCCGAGGCCCCGGCCGACGCGCCCGCCGAGCCCGAGGCCGACGAGCCCGCCGCGGACGAGCTGGGTGAAGAGGCCTACCGCGCCGGCGGCGAAGAGAGCGGGGTCCCGGGTGAGTGGGACGTCGAGCCCCCGGCAGAGGCTGCGCCCGTCGATGCCCCCGCCGTGTCGGTGGACCCGTCCACCGAGACCGCGTCGCACACCGAAGACCTCATGGCGACCGGCGTGATCCAGGCCCAGCCCGGCCTCGCCGACGCGCCCCCGGTCCACAACACCGCCGAGTTCTCGCCGAAGCAGCCCCCTGCGGCCCCCGGCGAGGGCCCCCGCCTGGCGGTGACGCCCCCCGGCGGCGAAGAGGTGATCTACCCCTTCACCGGCGACGTCATGAGCCTCGGCCGCGGCCGCAACAACGACGTCCAGATCAAGAACGACGGCAAGATCTCGCGCTACCACTGCCGCATCTTCCGGCGTGGCGACGAGTTCATCGTCGAGGACAACAAGTCCAGCAACGGCACCCTCGTCGACGGCAAGCTGGTCACCCGTCAGCGCCTCGATGGCGGTGAGCTGGTCCAGCTCGGCGAGACCCGGGTCCGCTTCTTCATCAGCTAGCTGCTGGTCATGAGCCCAGGCCCCTGTCGACGCGATGGATCGCGGTCGACGGGCCCCACGTTCCAGCTCGCCGGGCTGTGAGCACCTCCGCAGTCCTGCTCATCGATCCCGACGCCTCGCGTCGAGACGGGCTGTGCGCGTGGCTGGACCAGCGCGGCGTCGGCTCGAGCTGCTGCTCGAGCGTCGCCGAAGCGCTCGACGCCCTGGGCGAGCGGGTCCCGCTGCTCGTGCTCGTGATCCCTGATCTGCTCGAGGAGCTGCTGCCCGAGATCGCGGACTCCGAGGGGCTGCCCGCCGTGCCGGTCTGCGTCGTGGGACGAGCCGAGCCGGAGCGGCTCCGCCACTGGCTCGAGCTCGCGCTGGACCACGCCATCGCCGACCCGGTCACCGATCCCCTGGCGGGTGCCCAGCTGATGTCCATGCTGCGGGCCGCCAGCCGAACGGCGGCGCTGCGGGAGCAGGCCGAGCGCGCTCGCTCCGCCCTGCGCCTGGCCGGAACCTGGCTGGACGAGCCGGACTTCGAGGCGCGGATCCGCGGCCTGGCCCCGGCCCTGCGCCGGCTGCCGGCGGTGGCGGGCTACCAGCTGATCCTCGCGGCGGGGCCGAGCGAGCCTTCCCGCATCGTCGCGTCCGACTGGCCGGACGACGCCTCGGGCGCCTGGCCGACCCTCCTGGAGGAGGACCAGCGGCCGCCGCTCCTGTCGGAGTGCCTCTCCGACGGCGCGATCCACGTCACGAGCGCTGGTGCGCGCACCCACGAGGTGGTCGCCCCGGTGCCCGCCGGCAGCGAGGTGCTGGGCGCGCTGCGCATCCTGCTGCGGGACGCTGGCCTCCCCTCCGCGGAGGATCGGGCCTTCTACCAGGAGCTGGGTCGCATGCTCGGCGCGAACCTCGCCATGTGGCGCTCCCTCAGCGGCATGGAGCTCCGCCAGGGGCGGCTCGAGAGCGCCTTCGCCGCGCGCTTCCAGGAGCTCCGCGCCGCGAACCGGCGCCTGGAGAAGGTCAACCGGATGAAGGACGACTTCCTCGGCGTCATCACGCACGACGTGAAGAGTCCGCTGTCGGTCATCATCGGGCAGGGGCAGCTCCTGGAGCGCGGGCTGCTCGGGCCCCTGACGCCAAACCTGGAGAAGGCTGCAGGCGCCATCCTGCGTCAGGCGGGGCGGATCCGATCCATCGTGGACGAGCTGCGCGATCGCATGCAGGACGGCGCGGACATCGAGGCTCGCCGTGAAGACCTCGACCTCGTGCAGGTCCTGGACGGCTCCCTGGGCGAGAGCCTGCCCGCCGCCAACGACCGACAGGTCCAGCTGGAGCGCAGCGTGCCGGCCGAGGAGCTCGTGCACTTCGCCGACCCCGTGCAGCTGCGCGAGGCGATCAACCTGATGATCAGGCGGGCGATCGAGCGCAGCCCGGCGGGCGCGGTCGTGTGCTGCGGTCTGCGGCCCGCCGACGAGATGCGCCGCCGCGTCGAGCTGTTTGTCGAGGACCGGGGAGCCGCCCTCGGAGCGGACCAGGAACGAGCCCTCTTCGAGCGCGTGCCGGGCAGACGGGGCCTCTCCTGGTGTCGGCAGGTCGCGCGTGAGCACGGCGGGCAGCTCTGGTACGAGCCCCTGCCCGGGGCCGCTCGCCTGACGCTGAGCCTGCCGGTCCCCGTGGGCGAGCTGCCCGTGGTGGCGCGCATCGGGCGTGCGCGCTTGCTGCTCGTGCAGCCGGATGAGTCCCTGGCTTCGGAGTCGCGGCGATCCCTCGGTCTGCGCTTCGACGTGACGGAGGCCCGCCACTTCGAGCAGGCCCGCGATCGGCTGATGGCGGAGCCGCCCGACGTGCTGGTCCTGGGCCTGGGGCCGACCGATGCTGGCCACGCCCTTCCCCTGATCGAGGCGCTGCGGACCGACGAGCGGCTGAAGCGCCTGCCGCTGGTGCTGCACACCGCGGTGAAGGAAGGCGCCATGCGGGAGCGACTTCGGGGGCTGGGGCCGTTGGCCGTGGTCGCGGCGCCCGCGGTGGGCCGGGCCCTGGTCCGCGCCGTCGAGTCCGTGCTGGAGGGG
>JAJDAI010000589.1 GCA_029261955.1 Deltaproteobacteria bacterium
CGGCGGCTGCTCGATGTCGCGCTGCGGGACTTCGACCAGGCCGCGATCTCGACCATCCACGGCTTTTGCCAGCGCATGCTGGAGCAGCTCGCCTTCGAGGCCGATCAGGAGCCGGCCCTCGACGTGCTCGGGGAGCCCAAGGCCCTGCATGAGCAGCTCCTGGCCGACACCTGGGCCTGGGTCTACGCCGATGCGCGCCCCGACGAGCTCGCGCTCCTGGCGGACATGGGCTGGACCCCGGACAACCTCAAGAAGTTGGTCGATGCCATGACGGGGCCGGCGGAGCTGGAGGTCCAGCCGTCGATTCCGGCCGGGGCGCGCCCGCCGCTCGCCGTGGTGAGGGCGTGGGCCCGGGAGCTCCAGGCCTTCGCGTCCTGGCTCGCCGGGGCGGGCCGGGATGCCCTGGCTTGCCTCGCCGAGGACGCCGCCAGGTCCTCGGGAAAGAAGGTGGTTTCCGGTGTCGGCCCGGCGACCTTCGGCGGCAACGTCGCCAAGCTCCATGAGTGGCTGGCCAAGGGAGGTCCGCGCAGCACGGGAGGGCGCAAGACCCTCGACAAGGCGTGGTCGCTGGCCACCTGGCGAGCCAGGGGCGAGGCCAGGGCGCCCGCCGACTTCGCAGGACGTGAAGTCTACGAGCGCTTCGACGCCCTGCGCCGTCGGCAGGACGAGCTGTGGCCCGAGCCCCTGGTCGGCTTCGCGACGGGGCTGCGTGAGCGCGTCCGCGCTGAGCTCCGGCGACGGGGCCTGTTGACCTACTCCGGCATGCTCTCCAACCTCGCCGCACGGCTGGCCGAAGAGGGGAGCGATGGGGACTTGGCTCAAGCCATCCGGCGGCGCTACGCGGCGGCCATCGTTGACGAGTTCCAGGACACTGACGGTGCCCAGTGGCGGATCCTGGAGGAGGCGTTCGTCGGTGCCGGCAGCCCGTTCTTCGTCGTTGGCGACCCCAAACAGTCCATCTACAGCTTCCGCGGCGCGGACATCGACGTCTACCTCCAGGCGGCAGACCGCTGCGAGACCCACCCGCTGCCGGTCAACTACCGCTCGGACAAGCCGCTGGTGGCGGCCCTGAACCACGTGTGGCACGGCAGCAGGCCCGAGGCCGATCCCTTCGGCGTGGAGGCGATCCGCTACGAGCCGGTGGGCGCTGTGCGCGCCGTCCGGGTGCGGGGGCTGCCGCCGGTAGACGACCGGGGGCGTCGCCCCCTGGAGATCCGCTGGTTCGACGGGGAGGCCTTCGGAAGCGAGGCCACCGCGCTGCCCAACAAACCGCCGGCAGAGCAGCTCGTGGCTCGGCTCTGCGCGCAGGAGTGCCGGGCGCTGCTGTCAGCCGAGGGGGCCGAGGTGCTCGCCGCGACCCCGCCGGACGAGCCAACCTGGCGGGTGCTGCGTCCGGGGGACATCGCGGTGCTGACCCGCACCAACCTCCAGGCCGCCCTGGTGGTGGCCGAGCTGGCCCGTCTGGGCATCCCCGCTGTGAGCGGCGGCGCGGGCAGCATCTTCCAGAGCGAGTCCGTGCCGTGGGTCCTGGCGTGGCTGGACGGCGTGGCGGACCCGGGCTCCGAGTCTGCGGCCCGCAGGCTCGCGGTCACGCCGCTGTTCGGCTGGACGGCGCAGCGCCTCGCGCGCGGCCTCTCAGAGCCCGGCGCGGACGGGTCGTCGGCTGAGGACCGGGCGCGCTGGGAAGCGCTTCGGCGGGACTTGGGGACGTGGGCGAAGATCTGGCCCGTGCAGGGCTTCTACCGGGCCTTCGATCGCGCCACGTCGGGAGCCGACGCCTGGTCGCGGATCCTCGGCAGCGTGCACGGCGAGCGCGCAGCCACCGATCTGAGGCACCTCGCTGAGCTGCTGCACACCGAGGAGCGCACGTCCCGCTTGGGGCCGCGCGCCCTGGCTGAGTGGTTGAGACGCCGGGCGAGCGAGGCTGACGACAAGGACGAGGAGCAGGGCCGGCGACTGGAGAGCGATACCTCGGCGGTGCAGCTCATCACGGTGCACAGCAGCAAGGGGCTGCAGTACCCCATCGCGCTGGTCCCCTTTGCGTGGAGCGCCTGGAGCCCCGGCAACACGGTCGGTCCGTTGCGGAGCGCGCGGCCCCTGCCCGAGGGCGGCTCGCAAGGCCTGATCGACCTGCACCTCCCCGGCCTGGCCCCTCGCCCGGCTGTCCGCGAGCGGGTGGGGCTGGAGTCGCTGCGGGAGGACATGCGGCTGCTCTACGTGGCGATGACCCGGGCGCGACACCACGTCGTGCTGTGGACCGGCGCCTGCGAGGGGGCCCAGCAGTCAGCCAGCGGTCGGCTGCTCTTCCCCGAGGGCGCGGTCGTCAAGAAGGTCACGCGCGGCCACCCCGAAGACGCCGCGCGGGCCGCGATTGCCGCCATCCAGGAGCGGCTGGACACGCTGAGCTTGCGACCGGACGACGGGGTCGGTTGGAGCGCGGTCCCCGGCGTCCAGGAGGGTGTCGGGCCGTGGGCGGCGCGCCGGGATCAGGGCGCGGACGGGGAGATCACCCTCCCGGAGCGGGCCCGATCGTGGGATCCGCGTCGTCGGCTGGGGGCGGGTTGGATGGTGGCCAGCTACTCGTCGTTGGCCGGGGGAAAGGGCGCCGACCTGGACGAGCCGAGTTCGCGGTCTGACGCACCTCCCGCGCCAGCGGACGCGCAGGACGAGGCCTCGCCGGACGCCGACGCGCGCGGTCCGGATCCCAACTGGCGCCGCCTGGCGGACGATGTCGGGCTGCAAGCCGCGGCGGCCGGCCACGATCTGCCAGGAGGAGCGAGCACGGGGAACTGGCTGCACACGGTGTTCGAGCACCTCGACTTCCGCACCTTCGACGGGGGCCTCCGGGCGCGCGACGGGCGGCCTGCTAAGGAGTTGGTGGCCCGGGAGGGGCGTCGGCACGGCGTACTCGACGCGCGCTGGCACGAGCGGGTCGATGCCCTCCTGCCCCGCTGGCTCGCCACGCCGCTGGACGGTGGAGGCAGCCGCATCCCGGCGGGCCTGAGGCTCGGTGACCTGGCCGAGAGCGACCGCGTGAACGAGATGCAGTTTGACCTGCGCCTGGGGGTCGGGACCGGGCCGATGCCCCCTCGTGCGGAGCCTGATCGGCCGGCCCCGGGCCGCGTGGACCCTGAGGCCGCGCGGGCGGCCCTGGAGGCGGCCCTGGAGGAACCGTCGTTCGGCGGCCGCCGCTGGCTGGCGCAGCTCCTGGACCGACGAGATGCAAGGGGGCTTCCCCTGCGGATCCTGCCCCCGATCGCCGG
>JAJDAI010000590.1 GCA_029261955.1 Deltaproteobacteria bacterium
CATCGAGCCCGGCCCGTAGGTCGAGATGATCTGGCTCTGGCGGATCTCGCCAGCGGGTCGGGGCTTGTTCACTGCTCCACCTCGTCCTCGGGTTTGCCATCGGGTCGGCGCAGCCAGAGGTTCACGCTGGGCTCAACGTCACGCAGCGAGCGCTGGGCTTTGAACTTCTCCGCCGGCGGGGCCTGCTTCCGAAGCTCCGGGTCGAGCGGCTGGTACAGCAGGGGCTGCGCGCGACCGACCTCCGAGGCGTATTGGAGCCCCGCACCGATCGCATGCTTGCGCGCTGCGATGCGCTCCCAGGAGTCGAGGAGGTCCTTCACCCGCGCCTTGAGCTTCGTCCGCAGCGCCTCCTGCTCCGCCGCCGACAGATCGCGGTCGTGCGCTTCGCCTCGTTCGGCGATGACGTCGGCCACGTAGTCGAGGTCGGCGCGGTGGTTGAGGATCAGGGCCGCGTGGCTCGGGGCCGTCAGATCGGCCAGGCCGAGCCGGGCCAGGGACACCGTCACCGCCGCGATGCCGCGGTCGATGGCCCGCGGCGAGAAGGGCGTGACCGAGGTGGCCTCGACGGCCCGGTAGAAGGTCCGGTGCCACGCTTCGAAGCGCTCGTAGTGCGAGCGGTCGCGAGGACGGTGCAGGTTGAGCAGGGTGACGACGAGGCCGGGCCGCTTGTCGTCGCGGCCGACGCGCGAGGTCGCCTGGATGTACTCGGCCGCCATCTTCGGCTGGCCGAGCACGACCATCAGCCCCAGCCGGGTGATGTCGAGACCGACGGAGATCATGTTGGTCGCCAGGGCGACGTCCACGCGCTCCTTGTCGCCGTGCCACAAGGCCAGACGGCGCTTCGTCTCCGCGACCTTGTTGGTGCTCACGCGCGAGGTCAACTCGTGCGGCTCGATGGCGATCTTGCGGTCCGCGAAGGGTGGGTCGGTGTCGCCGCTCCGGGCTCGCGCGCCGTAGCGACCCAGCCGCGAGGCGACCTCGTCCTCGAAGATCCGCCGGCTGCCGCCCAACTCCCGCAACGAGTTGAAGTACGCGAGCATCGTCATGTAGGGGTCGGCGGGATTCTTCGGGTCCTTGCCGCTGCCCGCAAGGCGCCACTGCTTCTGTGCGCCGGACATCAGCGCCAGGGCGGTGCGCAGCAGGATCACCTTGAGGCTGCGGCCCTGAGCAGCGACACCGACGTACAGCCGCGGGTTCTTCGTGTCTGCGGGCACCGTCCTCGCGAAGAAGCTGTCGCGCCGGTCAGGTCCCGGCGGCGGGAAGATGTCCACATCCCCTCGGCCGAAGAGCGCCCCGATCTGCTTCGTCGCGCGGCGGACCGTGGCAGTGGACGCGACCACCTTCGGGCGGATCTCGTCTTTGCCCTCGACCCTGGCGCAGAGCGCGTCGATGGCGGTCTCGTACAGGCCGACCATCGTGCCGAGCGGCCCCGAGATGAGGTGTAGCTCGTCCTGGATGATCAGATCAGGCGGCGGAAGCTGCGTCGCCATGGGCCGCCCCACGCCGGGCGATGCGGGGCCGTAGAAGCCATCGGAGTCGTGGCGATCGACCTTGCCGAAGAGCGCGCCGGTCTCGCCTACCCAGGGCAACTGCGCGAACTTGTCGACCGTCGCGATGATGAAGCAGGGCAGGCGCCGGTAGATCGGCTGGTCCACCGCGAGCAGCGGCAGGGGGTTCCGGCCGCTGAACGGACACTGGCGTGCCCGGTCGCCGCAGGTCACACGCAGATCGCGAGGGTGATCCGGGTTCGGTCGAAGCTGGAAACTGTGCCGGGTGAACTGTGCCCCGCACCACGGGCAGTTCTCCAGCGGGATCGGCGACGGCTTGTGCTTGCTGTCGTTCTGGAACGCGATGGTGCGCTTGCGGGCGCTGTACTGGTCGTTGTCGCCCTTTGCTCCCATGCGGTTGGGCGTGGCCGTCTGCCCCACCCACAGTCCGATCTCAAACGGCCAGCGGCCGAGCTTGTCGACGTTCTGCTGGCGTTCGAGTTCGAGCGCACAGATCAACGTCGCGGCCCGGCCCAACTGGTCCAGGGTCAGCAGCCGGAGGGTGTAGCGCATGATGACGCTGACCCCGGCACCCTCGATGCCGCCCTTCGCGCGGAGTCGGCGCAGGACGAGCGTGACCGCCGCAAGCCCTAGATACGATTCGGTCTTTCCGCCACCTGTTGGAAAGAAGAGCAGGTCTACGACGCCCCGATCCTCGTGGGTCGGGTCCACGACCCCGGCGAGGTTCATCAGCAGGAACGCAAGCTGGAAGGGGCGCCACTCGGGCGGGGCGAACGACTCGGGGGGCTTGCCCTGCTCCTGCGCCCAACGCCGCCGCAGCGCGGTCGCCACCGCGCGGTTGGCGATGCGGAACGCCTCCAGTGCGTCGTCGTCGGCCAGGGAGTCGATCCCTGACTGGATCCGAAGCGCGGCGCGATCGGCGTGCGCCATCATCGCCTCGGTGATCTTGCGGCGCCGGGGGTGCGCCGGCATGGCTTCCCGCTGCCGCTCGATCCAGGCGCGGTAGGCCTCCACGAGCGTGCCCAGCATGCCTCGCACGGCGTCCAGCGAGTCGGCCTCGGCAAGGTCTTCGAGCTTGAGGTTCACGCCCTCCACGAAGTGCGGGACCACCTTCTCGACGTCGGCCGTTGGCAGCCACGTCGTGTGGACCTCGGAGCAGGCTCCAGGCTTCCCCTCGATCGCATGGACGGAGACGTTGTGCCCCACCGCAAACTCGAAGTCGTTGCGGAACTGCACGTCCGCCACGTTGTCGTCCCAGTCGTCGCCCGCCAGGCCGCGAACGTCTGGCCGCGCCACGAAGGACTGCGGGCAGCCCACGCTCAGGCGGGCCTGGAACGCGTAGGCGGTGTCGCGCTGCAGGTCGGGCGCCGGGGCGCGCCGGTTCACGAGGAAGATGGAGACGTTGCGTGTCCCCGGCTGGATGCCGCCGATGGCGGGGGCCTGGCGAACCACGGTCTCGACGGTCAGGCCCCCAGAGTCAGGCACGTCGTCTCGGGAACGGTGGCCGCGGTTCAGGGCGACGCTGAAGGTCTCCGAGTGGGCGGTGCGCTGCCAGGTCGCCCAGCGCGTGCCGGCGGCCTGGGCGTCCTCTTCGTCATCGTCTCTGTGGGGGACGTAGTCACCCCACGTGACGGTCAGGTCCAGGTGGTCGACGCCCGCGGGGACGAGCACCGACATCCCCAGCGACGACGGGAAGAAGGCTCGGCGGGCAGAGGGAGCCTCGGGCTCGATCTCATCGTCCGCACCTGACCTGCCGACGGTGTCCAGGTCGTCCTGGACGGTGTCGTCGGCGCGGTCTTCGGGCTCGGCCATGAACGGCACGAGGAAGCCAGACAGGTACCAACTCGAAGGTGCCTGGGGTAGCTCCTCGTCCTGGTGGCTGGCGGCGGCGGGCTCGGGACCGATCAGGTCGAGGCGAAGCGCGTCCACGAGGCTGCGGCGGACCTGGACGGGCTTAGCGGTCGTCACGACTTGCTCCGGTCAAAGAGGGGTAGGCCGGCGACGCTGGCGGTGGTGCCGGGCTTCGCAGGGGGCTTCTTCTGCCTCGGCTTCTTCGGACGTGGCTTCGGCGTCTTCGCGCCGACGAACTTCTCCTCGGCCGCGCGCTTCTGGTTCAGGTCCAGGAGTCGGGCGAGCACCTCGTCGCGGACCTCGTCCGGCCAGCGGTAGCGCCAGGGCTTCTTCTTGCGGCGCGTTCCGGGCTCGTCCTCGTCTTCGACCTCGTAGTCGAGGAGGAACTCGCAGTCGGTTGGGATGTCGGCCCAGCCGTAGGCGTCGAGCACGGCGCGGTCCGTCTCGGCGTGGAGTTCGCGCAGCTTGAGAATGTCGGAGCTGCGCTCGTCGGGGTCGTGGAAACGGTTGTAGGTCTTCGTCAGGCCTTCGTCGTTGCGGACCATCAGGTCGGCGCGGAACTCGTAGTAGCTGCTACCTACAGCCTCCAGAGTCTGGTCCGACAGCCAGGAGGCGGGGAGCGGGAAAGTCTCGAAGCAAGTTGTGGGCGTGTAGCGAGGATCGGTCTTCATCGAGGAGCCGTGCTTTAGGAACCATGCCTCGTGCACCGAGGATTGTAGGACTGCAAACGCGCTGAATCGATCCGACGCAAACGTGTTCACCGCGTTCGAGAAGATCTGGTCTTTGGGTACGAAGACGAAAGCCCCGTACTTCGACGTGAAGTTGTTCACGAGCACCCGCTCCAGGTGGGCCAGCCCGGCATACAGAGGCAGCGTTGGCCTCTTGTAAAGCCACCACTTCTCCCGTATTCGCTTGTCCTTCTTCTTCGCCCGCTCCGGGGCGACTCGCTCCCGCACGATCGCCATCAAGTCGGGGAAGGACTCCGCTTCGTCCAAGGGCATGTCCCCGAAGTAGATGGTCCACCGCCCTGCGCGTTGCCGCGGATCTGTCGTCACGTCTTCCCCTCCCAGGTAGGGGCTGAGGTGCTCAGCGTTGAGGCGGTTTCTGCGTATCAACTCAGCGGCCTCTTCCGGCGGCAGGACAAAGCCCATGCCGAGTGCGATCGACCCCTGGTAGGAGATCCCTCGGTTCTGCGCGAGTCTTGTGGGTTGGCGCTCCTCGGCGCCGTCGTCGAGGTAGGACGAGATTGCCTGAACGGGATTGCCGTCTAGCGCAACGGGGCCGGCGTAGCCGCGGCCGACGTGAACGGTCGCAACCTCCAGGACCGCGTTCCCGGGCCACGGGAACGACCTCCGAGCGTCGAAGATCGTGCCTCCAGCGGCAACCACAGCAGCGAGTCCTGCTTCTCGGGTCGCGCCCTGGGCAACCGTGTTCGTGATCACTATGCCGACGGTGGCTACCTGTCCTGCTATCAAATCGAAGTACCGCCGTAGGAAGAACGCCGACAGATCTGCGTTCCCGCTGGAATGCGCGACTGTTGCGAGTATCCAGGCGAGGTAGTTCGGTGAGTGACGCGT
>JAJDAI010000060.1 GCA_029261955.1 Deltaproteobacteria bacterium
TTGCCAGGTCCTCGATTTCGATGTCGACGCGGGAGCTGTCCTTGCCGAGAATCTTCTCGACCGCGCGACCGATTTTCTCTTCCGCGTAGGCTCGGGTGGAAGGCTTGATGTTTCCTTTGGGTGCCCGAACTTTGAGCTCCATGGAGACTCCTCGAAGAGGTGGTGCGCCGTCTCGGACGGGGTGTCGCCTGAGGGGCGGATCTCAATCCTACCCGACGCTGACGCGCGGGCGAAACCCGGCCGGGTGTCCGGCCGAAGGGTGATGTTGCAGTGACGATTCTGGTTGGGATCGCAGGTGGATCGTGCTCGGGCAAGACCACGTTCGCGCGGGGACTCGTTGATCCGTTGCGTGATCTCGGGGTGACGTCGATCTCGTTCGACTCCTATTACCGGCCCCTCGGGCACCTCACGAAGGACGAGCGGGATCGGGTGAATTTCGATCACCCCGACAGCCTCGATGACGCACTCCTGGTCGATCACTTGCGCGAACTCCGCGCCGGTCGCTCCGTGCTGCAACCGGTCTATGACTTCTCTACGCACAGCCGGCTGCCCGATCCAGTGCCCTTGAGCCCGAACCCCGTCGTTCTGGTGGACGGCATCCTCTTGCTGGCCTTCCCCGCCCTGGTGCAGACCCTGGATCTGTCGCTCTTCATCCACGCGCCCGAGGACACCCGCCTCAGCCGCCGCATCGCGCGGGACACCGCCGAGCGCGGCCGCTCCCGCGAGTCCGTGCTCCGCCAGTTCGCCGAGACGGTGGCCCCCATGCACGAGCGCTTCGTGGAGCCCAGCGCCAGCCACGCGAGCCGCCGGGTGGCCTGGGGTGTGGACCTGGATGCCGAGGTGGTGAAGCTCGTCGCGGAGCTGCGCGTCCGAATCGGGTAGGGCTTGCGGGTTTCCTGGACCCCTTCTCGAGCTCAGGGATCCGCGATCGCAGCCGTTGAGTCTCAGTGGACGAGCCACCACGGAGACTGCGCAATGGGACATCGAAGCAAAATCGGAATGGGTGCGATCGCCGCCACGCTGCTGTGTGCAGCCGGCTGCGACACACCGGAGCCCTCGGTGGAGCTGACGCTCGCATCGACTCCCCTGCACATGATCATCATCGAAGACGAAGGCGGGTCCGATGGGCTGGCCTGGGACATCGACGGTCTGGATCCCTCGATGGAGGTCTGGTCGCAGTCTGCGGTCGAGATGATCATCGAGGACGAGCCGGACCACACCGAGGTGGACCGCCTGGCCTTCCAGGACACCACCCGCCGCTTCATGCTGGCCCTGGCCGGCACCGCGGGTGCGGCAGCCTCTGCGGCCAACATCGTCGCCCCCACCACCGCCGAACCCGCCCCCCGGGCCCGCCGGGAAGCCGTCCCCACCTCGCGGCAGAGCAGCAGTGCTGCCGCCTCGCAGGGTGAGGTCGCCGTCCTGGCTGCCCCCTCGGCCCCCGGCCGGGTCGCCCCCGCCCGCCTCGCCTCGCTGGGCAAGATGGACAAGGCGATGGTCCGCCCCCGCGCCGCGCTCGAGCCCCACGAGATCCGCCAGACCATCGTGCGCCAGCTGCCCAAGGTGAAGGCCTGCTACGAGCGCGCCCTCAAGGCTGAGGGTGGCCTGCGCGGTCGCCTGGTGCTGTCCCTCGACGTGCAGCCCGAGGGCAACGTCACCGGCGCCCGCATCAGCGACGACGGCATCGGGAACGACACCCTGTCCGCCTGCGTGGTCAAGGCCGTCGACTCCTGGCGCTTCCCCGCCGGCACCGAGACGGTCTCCGTGGAGTACCCGGTCTCCCTGAAGCCCAGCAGCGGCACCTGGTAGCTCGTCCAAGAACGCGAACGGCCGGCCTGGGTTTCCCAGGCCGGCCGTTCCGCGTTCTGGATGAAAGATCCGGTGTCAGACACCGCGCCTTTCATTCGTGCACGAATGGGGTCTGACCCCACTCAGCCCGCGAAGGCTCAGTTGTCGATGACGTGCAGCGAGTACTCGTTGGCGTCGCCGTAGACCCGGAGGTAGAGCACGCCCGAGGGCATGTCGAGGGTCTCGCCGTCGCCGTTGGTCTCCGCGGTCTCGACCAGCGCGCCGCTGGAGCGGTAGAGCGCCATGTCGAGGTCGCCGCCCGCAGCCGAGAAGTCGATGCGGACCTCGCCGGCGCCGACGGTCGCGGGGATGCGGTACCAGTCCTCGGGGTCGTCGTCGCAGATCTGCAGGCCGAAGAAGGAGCCGGCCTGGACCTCGAAGGCGGTCTCCTGGGTCTCGTTGTCGTCGTCGCAGGGCGGGCCGAAGTCCAGGCCACCCTCGAAGCTGACGTCGAGGGTGTAGGGCCCGGTGGCGCCGTTGTAGCCAAAGACCTTGATGAAGAGCGGCTCGGTGCCGTTGAAGGTCGAGTCCACGGTCTCGCGGTCGCTGGACCAGGACGTGGACGAGTCCACCTGGTCGTCGCCGCGGTACATCTTGAGGTCCAGGTCGCCGTCCTCGTCCACGAAGTTGATGGTCACGCGGACCGTCGCGCCGGTGGGCGGCTGGAAGGTGAACCAGTCGACGTCGTTCTCGCTGATCTGCGCGCCGGTGAAGGCGCCGGCCTCCAGCTTGAAGGCGGCGGCGGGGCTGTTGTTGGGCTCGTAGGGGTCGTTGGGGTCGGGCTCGGTGGGCTCCACCGGGGCGCCGTCCGCGAAGATCTCGCAGTAGGGCGTCCAGCCGGGGGTGGTCTCGGTGTCCGTCTGGACCGTCTCGGCCTGCGGGCAACCCTCGTCGGCGCTCCACTCGACCCACTCGACACCCAGCTCATCGGCGTGGGTCGAGTAGTCGACGTAGGCCCCGTCACGCATCTTGAACACGAAGGGCTCGCCGCAGGCCTGGGCCTCTTCCTGGCGCCGCGCCTCGTAGGAGATGGCGACGTCGTACATGTCGCGGTTGGTCGAGTTCCAGCAGCAGGTGCGGCTCTGGTTGTAGACGAGGGGCGCGAAGATGTAGTCGTCGACGATGCGGTACTCGCTGTCGACCTCGTCGCGCGTCTGGCCGAACTTCTCTTCGCTCAGCTCGTAGAGGTCGTGGAAGGCGTGCTCGCGGGCTTCGCGGGCGGAGCAGGACGAGGGGTGCTCGCGAAGGTGGGCGCGCTTCTCTTCGATGATGGACAGCAGCTCGGCGCGCAGCTCGTCGGGGGAGACGGTGACGAGCAGCTCTTCGAAGATGGCCGGGCGCTCGCCGCGGCGGGCGGTGTCGCTGTAGGGGATGTAGTTGTCGCGCTCGGCGGGGATGACGCGCTGGCGCCAGGTGCCGTTGTCGACGAAGGGCGCGTTGAAGCGCTTGAGGCCGCCACCGAGGCCGACGTAGGCGTCGCCGTCCCAGTTGTCGCCCGCGCCGCCGGTCTGGTCGTTCGTGTAGAGCATCTTGCTGGAGGCCTGGGACTCCCAGACCGCCTGGCGCCGGGGCATGGAGCCCGAGGCGAGCTCCGCCGCCAGCTTGCCGCCGGGGCGTTCGACCACGCTCTTGGTGATCATCACGTGGCCGATGCCGCGGCGCTGCCAGCGCTTGAGCAGGATGTCGGACGCGCGCAGGGACTCGGCCGTGACGTGGTGCGCGTTGGCGTCGTCGGTGAGGTTGATGGAGCCGAAGTAGGGCAGCAGCAGCATCAGGAAGTGCCCGGTGCGCTTGTTGAGCAGCAGCTCGTCGAAGTAGGTGCCGGCCGTCGCGCCGTCGCCCATGAAGTCGTTGGTGTCGCCGCCGCCGTAGAGCTTGCGGCCGCGCAGGTTGCTGTCGCTGGGCCAGTTGCTCAGGGCGTCCGCGCCGCGGCTGCTGTAGTCCTCGTAGCGGGTGCGGAAGTTCTGGGTGCTGCGGTAGCGCGAGCCGTCCTTGTAGATGAAGCCGAAGTGGCCCAGGTAGATGTCCTTGCCCGAGGCGTCCTTCGCCTGCATGTAGAAGGGCAGGCCGTACCAGGACGCGAAGAGCGCGCGCAGGGTCAGCGCCAGCTCCGCGCACTCCAGGTAGGGGATCGGGAGCTCCTTGCCGTAGGGCGAGGTCACGATGAAGGTACGGCGGTTGCCCGAGTGGGTTGCCGTCTCCTCCATGCTCTCGACCCAGACCGAGTACTTCTCTTCCCAGTTCAGGCCCGAGCCCGAGCCCCAGGCCATGCCGGCCTCGGAGTCGGTGTCGCCCCAACCGTTCGTGATGGCCCAGACCTCGGTGTCGGCCCCCGCGGTGCGGGTAGCCGAGGGGCCGGCCGGTCCAACACCCGCGGAGCTCAGCGCGTAGCCGCTGGTGCTCAGGGGCAGGTCGAGGTCGGGGTTGTCTTCACTCTCCGGCGCGCAGGCAGCCAGGAGGAGGGAAAGACCGAGGACGAGAAAGCGGGTGCGGTTCATGGCAACCGTCGATTAGCAGCGGCCCGAGCAGGGTGTCCAGCGATGGTCGGGGGCACCGCAGAACTTCCACGTCGCGATCGAAGCGCCGCAAGGCGGCCGCAACGTGGTCACAACAGTGACCAGATCTCAGAGCTCCGCGGCGTCCAGGACGGGGAAGCGCACGCCCTTGGTGACCGGGCTGGCCTTCGGGCCGTGGTGGCCGCTGGGCGGGCGGGGCGCGCCGGGAGGCAGGTAGTCCATCTCCATGTCCTGGATCATCGTCCAGTCGTCCTCGGTGGAGCGGCCTTCGCTGGTGAGGTAGTGCCCGGCCATCGTCGCGCTCGCGCCCGCGGCGAACATGAGGGGCTGGAGCTCGCGCAGCGTCACCTCGCGGCCACCGGCGACCATGATCTCCTTCGTGGGGTTCACGAAGCGGAACATGGCGATCGTGCGCAGCGCGTCCATGGGGCGCATCAGCGGCCGGTCCGCCATGGGCGTGCCTTCCATGGGGTTCAGGAAGTTCATCGGCATGACGTCGACGTCGAGCGCCTTGAGCTCGAAGGCCAGCTCCACCCGGTCCCGCGGCTCCTCGCCCATGCCGAAGATGCCGCCGGAGCAGGTGTTGAGCCCCGCCTCCTTGAGCAGCTTCAGGGTCGTGATGCGCGCGTCGTAGCCGTGCGTGTCGCAGACCTCGGGGAAGTGACGGCGGCTGGTCTCGAGGTTGTGGTTGTAGGTGTGCAGGCCCGCGTCCTTGAGCATCGCGGGGATGTCGGCGTCGTCGATGAGGCCCAGCGAGGCGTCCGCGTGCACGCCCTCCACCTTCGCGACGGTGCGGATGCGCTCCAGCACGGAGTCCAGCTGCGCGCCCTTCTTGAGGCCGCGCCAGGCGGCGACGATCCCGAGGGCCTGGGAGCCCCGTGCGCGTGCGGCCTCGGCGTGCTTCGTGACCTCGGCGTCGTCCACGAGCTCGTACTCGGGGATGTCCGAGGGGAAGCGCACCGACTGCGAGCAGAAGCCGCAGTCCTCGGAGCAGCGGCCGCTCTTCGCGTTGACGATGCTGCACAGGTGCACGTCCGCGCCCTGGAAGGTGTGGCGGATGCGGTTGGCGCCAGCGAACAGGTCCCAGGTGTCGGGGCCCTCCGCCTGGAGCATGCGCAGGGCCTCGTCGGGGGTCACGTCGCCGCCGGCCAGCACGCGGTCGACGATGGGGGTAAGCCAGGTAGAGAAGGTGCTCATCAGACGACGTCCTGCGGGCGGACCATCTGGCGCTCGGCCAGCTCCACCAGCTCCTGAAGGCGTTGCATGCCGCTCGACCAGGCGACGGCCTGCTCGAACCAGCGTTGCGCGTCGGGCCCGTTGCCCAGGCGGCGGTTCAGCTCGCCCGCGAGGTAGGCGATGACCACGAGGTCCTCGCGCCGGGCGAACCACTTCTTCTGGGAGATGCCCTGCACGTAGCAGTGCAGGGCGCGGCGGCGGCAGCGGCGGGCGTCGGCGTCGCGGTTGGCGTCGTCGTGCATCCAGGCGGCGCGCAGCCAGGCGTCGCCCTGGCGCAGGGGGCCGTGCTCCAGCCAGCGCTCGACCTGCGCGTGGTTCTCCCAGCGGATGCCGGGGTCGGTCGCCAGCGCGCGGCGGTCGGCCAGCAGCACGAGCTGCTCGCGCAGGGTGGAGTCGGCGGGCGCGGGGCGGTCGGCGAGCATCGGATCGTGCGCGTCGTCCCAATCCTCCTGCGAGAAGAAGACGCCGGTCGCCGCCGCGGGGACCCGCTGGTCGATCTTGGGCGCGTGCTCCTCGAAGCCGGAGACGTCGCCGGTGAAGCCGCAGCCCGGGCAGGCGTTCAGCTGCTTCGGGATCGGGTCGTCCCCGTCGGGGAAGCGGCGCAGGTCCGAGCTGGTCGGTCCGCGGCTCTTGCTGGACAGGACGGTGTGGCCACCGAACGTCGTTTCGCAAAGCGGGCAGGTGATCTGACGGGGTGTGATCGTGCTCACAGGGGGCCTCCGAGGCCGCGCAGGGTAGCGCAGGGGATCGGGGTCGGGGCGGCGATGTGAGGAGCACAGCGGCGGGGGCGTCACGGGGGCCTCCGATGGTGGACACAAGCGGGGTGCCGCTGGCGTACCGTCGTCGTTCGCTGCCAGCCGAGGAGCCCCCATGTCCGCCCGATTCGTGCTGCTGCTGGCGATCGCCGCCCTGGCCCTGCCCTCCACCGCAGCCGCCAAGACCAAGGGAGCCGCCGTGCCCACGAGCCCCGGAATCCACCGCCTGGTCTTCGAGGCCAGCTCGGGCCCCCTCCGCTACACCCTGTCGCTGCCCGAGGCCGAGGGGCTTCGCCCCCTGATCCTGAGCCTGCACTACGCCGGGCACGGCGCAGACTGGTACGGCGCCACGCTGCTGGAGCAGGTCGTGGAGCCGGCGCTGCGGGAGCTGGGGCCCATCGTCGTCGCGCCGGACTGCCCCGGCCGCAGCTGGAGCGCGGACGTGTCCGAGGCGGCGGTGGCGGAGCTGCTCGACTTCCTCGCGACGCGCTACCCCCTGGACGCGAAGCGCACGCTCGTGACCGGCTACAGCCTGGGCGGCATGGGCAGCTGGTCGATGGCCCGCCGCTTCCCCGAGCGCTTCGCGGCGGCGATCCCCATGGCCGGCCGTCCGCCGCAGGGCCTGGAGTCGTGGAGCACGCCCACCTTCGTGCTGCACAGCCGCGATGACGAAATCATCGACGTCCTGCCGACGCTGCAGGGCGTCGAGAAACTCCAGGGCGCGGGCGCGCCCGTGCGGCTGAAGCTCGTCAGCGGACTGACCCACTACGAGACCGAGGGCTTCATGCCGCTGCTGAGGGAGCTCGTGCCCTGGCTGAAGGAGGTCTGGGCGATCCCGGTGAATCCCGCGGCGGGCGGGTGATCCCTCGACCCGAACGCGGCTAGGATTCGGGCTGCGGTTCGCCGGGGGGCAGCTCTACAATCCCCTTCGGCCCATGAACCTCGACCCCCGAACCATCGCCCTCGTACGAGGCAGCTTCGGAGCCCTCCAGCTCCAGAGCGCCGCCTTCATGGAGCAGTTCTACGAGCGCTTGTTCCAGCGCTACCCCTACACGCGCCCCCTGTTCAAGGACCACGAGATGGGGAGTCAGCGCCTGGCCTTCATGGGCGCGCTG
>JAJDAI010000591.1 GCA_029261955.1 Deltaproteobacteria bacterium
TGGAGCCTCCGCCGCCGTCGCCCTCAGCGACCGACCAGCGACCCTCCTTGCTGCCGTGGCTGTAACCGTCCTGCTCGACCTCGTCGAAGGGGTTGTTGTCGTTCCAGAAGAAGTCCCAGCCCGAGATGTCGTCGATGAAGCCGTTGCCGTCGTCGTCCACGCCGTCCGAGAAGGCCGCGATGAGGTCCGAGGGATCGAGCATCCCGTGGCCCTCGCCGCCGGGGTTGATGTCCGAATCGATGTCCACCCGGGGGTCGCCGTCCCAGTCGCGGATGTTGAACACGCCGTCGTCGTTGCAGTCGTAGGCCGCGCAGGCCGTGCCGTCGGCCAGCTGCGGCATCGGGAGCTCGGCCGCGTTCAGGAAGTGCTTGTTGATCAGCTCGCCCTGGCCCCAGGCGATGCCCGAGTCCATGACGGCGATGACGACCTCGGTGCTGCCCGTGGTGTGCCGCCAGGCCTGATCCGTCCAGCTGCCCGATCCGAAGGGGAGCTCGATGGGGAGGATCCCCGCCGTGTTGATGTTGTCGGGGTGTCCCGAGCCGAGGTCCCAGTCACTCTCCGGACTGAAGTCGGTCGGGCACTCGCCGCCCGTCCCGCAGTCGGGGTAGAGCGGCATCGGAACGGTGCCCATCAGGGAGAGCGAGACGACCAGGAGCAGAATTCGGCGCATGCAGACCTCGTTGGAGGCGCGCATGGTCGGCCCGGGGCGCCGATCGGGTCAAGGAGGAAGGCCGGTGTTGAGGCTGAGATAGGCTTTGAGCCGGCAGAGGGTGCGCGTGGATCGCGACAGGTTGTGGACGGCGATGGCGTGGGGCGGCGGGCGGCTTCGGGCTGGCCTGGCTGAAGGGGCTGGACCGCTGCTCGCGGCGGCCTGCCTCGTGAAGTGGACGGCGCCGGCCTTCTACGGGCCGGTGCTGGCGGTCGCGCTGCAGGGGCGGTGACGCAGCCTGGCGGTGACCGCGGCGATCTGCGCCCTGCTGCTGCCCCAGCGCGAGGCGGCCTGGATGGCGGCCACAGCCTGCGGGCCCATGCTGATCGACGATCCAGCGGTCCAGGGCGAGATCGATCCGACCTGGTTCCACCACCGCAACCTGCTCGAGAGGCAGCGCGGTGGGCCCCTGCTCGACATCCTGACCACGAACGGGGAGCTCTACTCCGGCTCCGTGCGCCCCCGGCCGGCGCGGGCCGTGCTGACGGTCGAGGGCAGCGGGACAGCCCCCCATTGGCCCGCAGTCGGTCGTTGGCCAGCCGAGGGCTACCCCACCCTCGAGCCGCGCTGTGCGCCGACAGGGCAGATCCGCCGTCCTTGACAGGGTCGAGGGCCCGCCCTTACAATCGCGCGCCGATTCGCAAGAATCTGTTTGAAAATCAGGCAGTTGACTGTCCCAGGGGTCCCATGAACCACTTCCGCATCCTCCTCGCCCTGCCGCTCGCGTCTGTTCTCTCGATCGGCGGCTGCGCCGCGACGGGCGCCGACGAGGACGAAGACGGCTTTGTCGCCATCGCCGACGGGGGTGACGACTGCAACGACGCCGACGCGACGATCAACCCCGAGGCCGACGAGGTCGCGGGCGACGGCATCGACTCCAACTGCGACGGCGACGACAACCCCGTGCTGGGCGACGACGACGACGACGACGACGCGCTCGAGCCCGGCGTCTTCGACGTGACCGACACCGTCGGCGGCGTCTGGGACTGCGTGGGCAACACGCCCGCCGTCACCCCCGGTGCAGTCGGCGTGCTGAACGGCCTGGTCGAGGACTTCCAGGAGGACACCCCGGTCGCCAGCGCCTTCGTGGAGCTCTGGCTGAACAACGACCCGAGCACCGGGCCCGCCGACCTGAGCTACCAGACCAGCAACAGCCCGCCGGTCGGCACCTTCGAGGTCGAGGACGGCTTCATCCAGGCCTGCGTGCCCTTCGCCGCCCGCGTCTACACCGACTTCGATCCGCAGGAGACCTACCAGACCTTCCAGGTCAACATCGTCGCCGCCGGCACCCCGCCCTTCGACGCGACGCTGAACTCGGTCTCCTTCGCGACCTACAACCTGCTGCCGCTGACCGTCGGCGTCGAGCCGGTCGCCGGCCTGGGCATCGCGGCCGGCCGCTTCCGCGACTGCAACGGCGACCCTGTCGGCAACGCCGAGGCCTCCGTGGGCAACCTGGACCTGGACACCGGTGAGGTGACCGAGGCCGCGGGCTACCGCATGCGCTACTTCCTGGACGAGGACCCCAACGGCCAGCAGACGCACATCAGCGACGACGGCCTGTTCGGCGCCCTCAACGTGCAGCCCGGCGAGCGCCAGAACCTGATGGTCTGGGGCATCCCGCAGGCCGAGGCGCACTGCAAGACGACCACGGGCGGCGACATCATCTGGTCCACGGACAACGACGCGCTCTGCCTGCTCGGCTTCAGCGCCATCGTGGTGCAGCCCGACTCGGTGAACATCGCGAACGTGGACCTGCGGCCCGTGCCGGAGAGCTGCACCCAGTAGCCCGAGGGGCGCGAGACCCCACCCCGCAGCCCGACGCGCTCAACCTCATCGATGCGGGCGCCGTCCCCCGCCAGCGGACTGCGGCCGATCGCCTGTTGTAGAGTCGCGCATGCGTTGGCTCCTGTTGATCGCCCTCCTGATTCCTACCCAGGCCTTCGCCCAGGGTGCCGCCCCCAAGGTCGAGTTCGACATCGAGGGGTACTACCGCGTGCGCGGGAACCTCTTCGGGAACCTCTACGACAAGGACTTCCCGAAGGACGGCGCCCGCGACGTCTCGGTCTGGTACCTCGAGGATCCGAACTTCGAAGTCCCGGACCTGTTCGTGGACCAGTGGGTCCAGAACCACGGCTTCAACTACGACCGCAACGAGATGGTGCAGGGCTTCTGCCGCCAGTTCGGCGGCCAGCAGCCCCTCTGTCGCCGCAGCGTCAAGGACCCGCACCTGACCTCGTGGTTCGCCACCCGCGGTCGCTTCGAGCCCATCATCAAGATGGGCGGCGTCAAGGTGCAGGCGACGCTCGACGTCTTCGACAACGTCACCTGGGGCGACAACGAGAACGTCGCCGCCACGCCGCTCTTCGCGGGCCAGCCGAGCGCCACCCAGCCCAACGGCGCAGCGGTGGACACCATCCAGGTCAAGCGGCTCTGGGTGGAGTGGACGACGGCCTTCGGTTTGATCCGCATCGGCCGCCAGCCCTCGAACTGGGGCCTGGGCCTGCTCGCCAGCGACGGCAACGGCTTCAAGAACGACTTCGGCGACTCCTACGGCGGCGCCACCTTCGACCGCATCATCTTCGCCACGCGCCCCGTCACCCTCGTCAAGGGCATCGCGGCCATCGCCAGCGGCAAGCCGATGCCGAAGGCGGCCGACGACCCCGGCATCATCTTCGCCTTCGCCTTCGACAAGCTGGTCGAGTCCAGCGCCATCCCCTTCCGCAAGGCGATCACGGACGAGGACAACGTCTCGGACGAGACCGACGGCAACACGCGCCAGAGCCCCTTCTGGCTCAGCGACCGCGGCGACGACGTGCTGGAGATGGTCTACGTGCTCGTCTTCAAGCGCGAGGACTGGAAGGTCGGCGAGGAGCTGATGGACCTGACGGTGGGCGGCTACCTGATCAACCGCTGGCAGGCCGAGAGCGAGTCCAACGTCTGGATCCCCGACGTGCACTTCCGCTGGGCCATGCGCGGCGCCTTCGTCGAGGGTGAGTTCTACGCGATCAAGGGCACGACGGACGCCATCGCGCCGGAGCCGGGCAAGACCACCGAGGCGGACATCTTCGGCATCGTGGCCCGCGCGGGCTACGAGAACCCGATGTTCAAGGGCCTCGTCGAGGTCGGCCACGCCAGCGGCGACGACGTGCTGCTGGACGAGACCTTCACCGGGCGCGCGCTGCACCAGGACTTCAACGTCGGCCTGCTGTTGTACGAGCAGGTGCTCGCGCAGCGGACCATCGAGAAGTTCGTCGGCGACCCGGACCTGCAGGGCCTGTGGAGCAACGGCGGGGTCTACAACTCCACCTACATCAACCCGCGGATCACGCTGCGTCCGGGCGACATCTGGGAGTTCCGCCTGGGCTTCCTGATGGCCTTCGCTGACGAGATCGACGGCGCGATCATGCCGCTGCTCTTCAACGAAGACGGGACGCAGGAGATCGACAACGACAACCTCACCGAGACGAAGCTGCTGGGCACCGAGATCGACCTGGGCATCCACATGAAGTGGCTGGACGAGCACATCATCGTGTCCCTGGAGGCCGGCTACATGCACGCCGGGCGCCGCCTGGGCCGCACGACGCAGTACCAGAACCCCGAAGAGGCCTCGGCGCCGCTGCTCTACAACACGGCGCAGTACAAGCAGATCACCCAGCGGCTCAACAACGTCTGGACCCTCCAGGGCCGGTTCGCGTTCGTCTTCTAGCGATGGTCCAGGAGGTCCCCCAAGGCTGGGTGCACAGCTACCCCGTCCGCGTGCAGTTCGACGAGGTCGACCAGTACGGGATCGTGCACCACAGCAAGTTCCTCATCTACTTCGAGCGCGCTCGGGTCGACCTGATGGCCGAGCTGATGATGCGCGGCGGCGGCACAGCGCTCGACTTCATGCTGATCGTGGCCTCGGCCAACGTGCGCTACCGGAGCAGCGCGCGCTTCCTGGATGAGCTGCGCGTCGAGCAGGGAGTTCGCCGAATGGGGGCGAGTCGGCTCGAGCTCGGCTATCGGGTGTGCCGGGGGGACGAGGTGCTCGCCGATGCGGAACTGGTGCTCGCGTTCGTTGGACAGGATGGTCGCCCCGTGAGGGCACCGGCCCCGCTGCGGGAGGCTCTGTCGCGCATGGGAGTTCCCGGCGCATGAGCGGGCCCCTGTCGATGCTGCGCCGCGCCGTTCTGTCGGCCGCGCCCGAAGCGCGCGGGCGGGCGAAGCGCGGGCCCTTCCAGCTGCTGTTGCTCGGGGACGCGACGGCGCCGCCGAGGGTGCTCGGCTTCTGCGCGGACACCTTCCTGGGCGAGAACCTCGGGGTGCGCCGCGGGGAGTCGTTGCTCGTGCTCGACGCGGGCGTCGGCCTGGTCGGCATGCACGGCAACAAGGCCGGGGCGACCGTCTGGATCGTCACCGACGAGCGGCACCGCCGGGCGGCCGAGCGCAGCGTGCGGGGCGCGCAGCTCTTCGCGAAGGTGACGGCGGATCCCAGCTCGGTGGCCGGCGAGACCTTCGACGTCATCGCCTGGTGCTCGCCGCTGGCCGGCACGGACTCCGCCACGCTCGACGGGGTGCTGGCGCGCGCGCGGCCGCACCTGCACCGCGGATCCCGCATCCTGCTCGCCCTGCCCGAGTCGGGAGGCCAGGACCTCGTGCCCCGGTGCGCCTCCGACCAGGGCATGCGCTTCAGCGTGATCGCCCACGAGCGGCGCCCGGTGGTCGGAGCCTGGAACGTCTACGAGGTGTGGATGCCGCGGGCCGGTGAGCCGACGGGCGAGATCCCGCGCGGCGACGCGCTCAACGGGGCGCGCTGGGTCCTGAAGGACCGCTGAAGCAGCAGCAGGAGGAGCAGGAGCCAGCTGGGGCTCGAGCTCCCGCCCGCCAGGGAGCAGCCCTCCGCCTCCGCGCAGTCGGCCTGCTCGAAGTCGCTGATCCCGTCGCAGTCGTGGTCCCGGTTGCTGTCGCAGACCGGGGAGGCGCCCGGGTAGACGGACGAGCGCCGGTCGTCGCAGTCGCTCGTGCAGCCGCTGAAGCCGTCGAAGTCGAGGTCGTGGCCGTCGTCGATGCCGCGGGCGCAGTCGTTGTCGATGCCGTCGCAGATCTCGGGCAGGCCCGGCGCGCGGCTCGGGTCGTCGTCGTCGCAGTCCCCCGCGCAGCGCAGGGAGCCGTCTTCATCGCCGTCCAGCTCGTCGGAGGGCAACGCCCCGTCGCAGTCCCCGTCCAGCCCGTCGCACTGCTCGCCCGCGCCCGGGAACACCGAAGGCTGCGCGTCGTCGCAGTCCCCCTCGCAGACGTCGAAGCCGTCGCCGTCCTCGTCCCCGAGCAGGTCCACGAGGCCGTCGCAGTCCTGGTCGATGCCGTCGCCACAGAGCTCGACGCGGCCGGGGTGCACCAGCGGGTCGGTGTCGTCACAGTCGTCCACGTTGCCCGCGAAGCCGTCGCCGTCCACGTCGAGCAGGTCCAGGCCATCGCAGTCCTGGTCGATGCTGTCGTAGGGCACCTCGTCGGCGCCGGGGTGGATGGAGGGGTCGTCGTCGTCGCAGTCGTTCGCGTTGCCGGCGAAGCCGTCGCCGTCCACGTCGTCCAGGTCCGCGCCCGAGCAGTCCTGGTCCACCCCGTCGTAGGGGATCTCCTCGGCGTCGGGGTGGATGGCCGGGTCCAGGTCGTCGCAGTCGTCCGCGTCCCCGTCGAAGGAGTCGCCGTCCACGTCGAGCAGGTCGTCGCCGTCGCAGTCCTGGTCGATGCCGTCGTAGGGGATCTCCGGAGCGCCGTCGTGCGCGGAGGGGTCGTCGTCGTCGCAGTCGGTGCTCTGGGCTCCGTAGCCGTCGCCGTCCGCGTCGACGACCTGGATCGCGAGCTCGCCCAGGGCCCAGCCGCTGCCCGAGCCGCCGGTGCCGGTGCCGGCCCGAAGGCGGATGGGCACGATGGATCCGGAGTCCGCGGTGAGGTCGAGGGAGTCGATCACCCAGCCGCGCGGGACGTCGGCCCAGGTGCCGAGCTCCGCCGAGCCGTCCAGCGGGTTGTCGGTGTTGTCGGGCAGGGCCTCGGGGTAGCCGTTCACCGACTCGATCTGCAGCCAGTCGCTGCCGTCGAAGCGCTCGGCGATCAGCGCGTCGAAGGCGGGGTCGGCGTCCCAGGCGAGCACCAGGCGCAGGCGGACCTCGGTGTCGGGCACGAATCGAGTCAGGTCCACGTCGAACTGGAGGCTGCCCTCAGCCGGCCGGGAGGGCTCGCTCCCACAGGCCGTGCACCAGGCCTGCGTGCCGCGGTAGCCCTGTCCGGGGACCGAGGTGGGATCGGCAAACTCCCAGAAGCCGTCCGCGATGCCTCCACCGTCGTCGGAGACGAAGTTCAGGACCTCGACGTTGGCGAAGCCCGAGCAGTCCTGGTCCAGGCCGAGCTGGTTCTCCAGGGAGCCCGGGAAGAAGAGGCTGCTGTCGGGCTGGCAGTCGCCTTCGTCCGCGCGCACGCCGTCGCCGTCGAGGTCGC
>JAJDAI010000592.1 GCA_029261955.1 Deltaproteobacteria bacterium
GAGCCCGATGGGCAGTGGCGCTTCCCCGGGATCGACCTCCACCGCTTCCGGCGGCCCCCGATCCCGGCCCCCGCCAAGATCACCGCGGATCGGCGGGACCTGCCCTCGCGGCGCTGGCTCGAGCCGAACACCGGCACCTGCGTCGCGGAGGAGGAGGGCGAGGAGCCCCGCTGGCTGGCCCGTGTGCGCCTTCCGCACGAATCAGACCCCGGGGTCCGCAATGGTGAGCTCGGAGCCGTCACAAGGCGGCCTGGGGCGCTGCTGGCGACGATCGAGCTGGTCGGCGGGCCCTGCGGCGGCGCCGCGCCGGTGCTGAGGCCCTAGAACCTCGACCCCCAGAACGACAAAACGCCGCCCCCGACAAGATGTCGAACGCGACGAATGCCGCAGCCGAAGCTGCCACCCGACGGAAGAACCCGTCAGGTGCGAAGCCTCAAGCTCAGTCCTTCGGACGGGGCTTGGGGGTGGGCTTCGGGATGGGTGCGGGTCGCCAGTTCATAGTCGCCTCCTGTGATTCAAGCGTCAGGCCCCCGGAAGGGTCCTGACAGATCGATAGCCGGCTTGGGCCGGCGGTGTCAAATGGTTCCTCCAGCCCTCTGGCTACAGGAACATGCCCTTCACTCCGTGCCACAGCTGCTTCGCGTTGATCGTTCGGACCTCCACGAGGTGGCGATACACCATGCTGGGACGCAGATAAAACTCGCGCAATCCCTGCTTCTGCATGCGGATCAAGTACTCCGGCGAGACCTCACGCGGAACGAAGACCATTTTCTTCGGATCCGGCTGGAAGGTCGTCCAGTTCTCCCAGTCGTCGCGGTTCAAGCGGCCCTCGCGGCGGAGGTCCTCGAACATCTGCGAGCCGGGGAACGGCACCGTGATGGCGAACTTGGCGAAGTCGAGATCGATGCTCTTGGCGAAGTCGACCGTCTGGCGGGTCATCTCCGGCGTCTCACCGGGCAGGCCGATCATGAAGAGGCCGACCGAGTCGATCCCCTCCTCGCGGCACATGCGGATGGCCTTGCGGGTGGTCTCGGTCGTGAAGGTCTTGTTGACGTTCTCGAGCAGCAGGTCGACGCCCGACTCGATCCCGAACAGCAGCCGCCGGCAGCCCGAGGCCCGCATGATGCGCAGGCTCTCGCGGTCGACCCGGTCCACGCGCGTCTCGCTGAGCCAGCACAGCTTCTTGTGCAGGCCGCGGCGCATGAGCTCCTCGCAGAACTGGAAGAGGATCTTCTTGTTCAGCGGGAAGATGGGGTCGACGAAGCCGATCTGCTTCACGCCGTAGCGCTCGTGCAGGTACTCGTACTCGTCGACGAGCTTGATGGGGTCGCGCTTGCGGTAGTTGGAGCCCGTGTAGAGCAGCGAGCAGAACTCGCAGCGGTAGGGGCAGCCCCGGGAGCCGGTCATCGACAGCACGGGGTGCGCGACGTCCGCGAAGGGCAGCAGGCCGTAGCGCGTGTAGGGGAAGAGGTTCCACGCCGGGTAGGGCAGCTTGTCCAGGTCCTCGATGACGGGGCGGGCGGCGTTCTTCGTCACCTCGCCGTTGCCGTCGATGTACGAGATCCCGTTGATGCCGCTGAAGTCGGTGTCCCCGCGCTCCAGCGCGAAGGCCAGCTCCGAGATCGTCTCTTCGCCCTCGCCGTGCACGACGAAGTCGCAGGCGGTCGTGGTGAGGATCTCCGAGTAGAAGATGTCCGCGTGGATGTTGCCGGCGACGATCTGCACGCTCGGCATCGCTGCCTTCGCCTGGTTCGCGATCGCGAGGGCGACCGGCGTCGACGGCGTCAGCATCGACAAGCCCAGCAGATCGGGCTGGAACTCCTTCAGCTGCTCGATCACCTCGGGCACGGGCATGCCGAAGGTGAACTGGTCGATCGCCTTGACCTCGTGTCCGTCCTTCTCGAGCACCGCGGCGATGTAGGCGAGGCCGATGACAGGCATCGGTTCGAGGAGTCCCTGGAACTTGCCCAGGGCCTTCATGTTCATCGCCGGATTGACGAGGAGGACCTTCATGGGCGCAACTTAGTCGCCATTTTCGGAGATCGTCAATTCATGCCTGCGCGCGCGGGAAACGAGCGCGGAGCCGCTGGCGATCGCCCCGCTCTCCAACGGGCCCTGCGGGGGGCGATCGCGGCCGGCTACACTGGCCCTCGGCTCGGGGAGGAGCCGCAGGAGCAACATGAGCGAGGGACGGCCCCATCGGAGCCCGCTGCCGAACCGGCCTTGGCGCCAGGTTCGCCGGATCCCGTCGTCCCACTACGTCGACGAGGCCCACCTCGAGCGCGAGCGCACCGAGGTCTTCAAGCGGACCTGGCTCGTGGCCTGCCTCGAGTGGCAGGTGGAGCGCCCCGGGGACTACGCCGTCTTCGACGAGCTGGGCGAGTCCATCCTGGTGGTGCGCGACGACCGCGGCACCGTGCGCGCGATGCACAACAGCTGCCGCCACCGCGGCAGCCGCCTCATGGAGGGCTGCGGCCGCTCCTCGTCCATCGACTGCCCCTACCACGGCTGGTCCTACGGCCTCGACGGCAGCCTCCAGCGGGTCCCGCGCGAGGAGGGCTTCGAGAAGCTGAGCATCAACAAGATGGCGCTGAAGCCGGTGCGCTGCGCCACCTGGGGTGGCTTCGTCTGGGTCAACCTGGACCCGGAAGCCCCGCCCCTGCTGGAGAGCCTCGGCACGCTGCCGGAGGAGCTGGCGCCCTACCGACTCGAGGAGATGCGGCCCATCGGCACGCGGGACGAGCACATCCCGGCCAACTGGAAGGCGATGCTCGAGAACGCGATGGATTTCTATCACGTGCCCTTCGTGCACGGCCGGACCATCAGCCGACACGTCTCCGAGGGCCCGGACCTGCACAGCTACGGCGACCACAGCCGGCAGCGCCTGGCCATCGCGTCCTACGGCTGGCGTCAGCGGCTGGACCGCGCCTGCACGCGCGGCGGGCCCTACAGCGAGACGCAGGCCTCGAGCCTGCACAAGTACCTGATCTTCCCGAACCTCCTCATCAACGTGCTGCCCTACCACCTGACCGTGATGCAGGCCTGGCCGGTGGACGCGCAGACCTGTCGGCTTCGCTACTCCTTCAACAAGCGGAAGGGCGCGCGGGGCATCGAGCTGGCTCGCGTCTACGCCACGGGCGCGGCGTCGCGCTACATCCTCAAGGAGGACATCGACGTGCTCCTGCGCTTCCAGCGGGGGATCGCGACTGGCCGGGTCGCTGAGCAGCACCTGCACGACGAGGAGGCGGCAGCCTCGCACTTCCACGGGGCCCTGGAACGGTGGATGGCGCAGCCGGCTACGTAGCGGCACACTGCTGCGCATGATCGAGCGCTACCTGGACTTCGTACCCGTCGTCGACCCCGAAGCCTTCGTGCACGAGGGGGCCTTTCTGTCCGGCGACGTCGTGATCGCCGCCGGCGCGTCCGTCTGGCCCGCGAGCGTGCTCCGCGGGGACCAGGGCGGCATCCGCGTCGGCAGGGACACCAACATCCAGGACGGCAGCGTGGTGCACGCCACCGGCGGGCTGTCGACGGTGGTGCTCGGGGACCGGGTGACGGTCGGCCACCGGGCCGTGATCCACGGCTGCATCGTCGAGGACGACTGCCTGATCGGCATGGGCTCGGTGGTGATGGACAACGCGGTCATCGGGGCGGGATCGATCGTGGGTGCGGGCGCCGTCGTGCTGGCGAACACCAAGGTGCCGCCGGGGTCGATGGTCCTCGGCTCGCCCGCCCGGGTCGTGCGGCCGGTGACGGCGAAGAACACCGAGTGGATCGAGCACAGCTGGAAGACCTACCGCCGGCTGGCGAAGGAGCACCGGGCGAGCCGGTAGGCGCGGCACCTCTCGCAGGGGGGGGCAGCGACACCTCTCGCCACGATCGCAACGGGCAACGGGCGCCACGTGTTGGGCGCTGCGCGCCCTTTGATCCCTCCCCTGTTGCTGCGTTGCGGTCGTTGCTCGTTGCGATCGTGGCGAGAGGTCGGCCCACCCGGATTTCACGGAAGGCGCTGTGCCATTTGCCTCGGCTATGGTCCCCCTGGACCTGTCCTCCGAGGAGATCGCCTTGCCCCGTTTCTGGCTCTTGTTGTTGGTTCTCTTGTTCGCCCTGGGATGCCCGGGGGATGACGATGACTCTGCAGCGGACGACGACGACGTCGCAGACGACGACGATGCCGTGGACGACGACGACGCGGCCGACGACGACGATGCCGTGGACGACGACGACGCGGCCGACGACGACGACTCGGCGGACGACGACGACTCAGCCGACGACGACGACTCGGCAGATGACGACGACTCGGCAGATGACGACGACTCGGCGGACGACGACGACGCGGCGGACGACGACGACAGCGCCTCGGCCGACGCGGACGGAGACGGCTCCCCCGCCGACGTGGACTGCGACGACAACGACGCGGACAACTTCCCGGGCAACATCGAGCTCTGCGACGACGCGGACAACGACTGCGACGGTGCGCCGGGCGGGGACGAGGTCGACGACGACGGCGACGGCGTCACCGAGTGCGATTCGGACTGCGACGACGCCGACCCCGCCAACTTCCCCGGCAACGCCGAGGTCTGCGACGGCCAGGACAACAACTGCGACAGCGCGCCCAGCGCGGCCGAGGCCGACGACGACGGCGACGGCCAGGCGAGCTGCGAGGGCGACTGCGACGACGCGGACGCCGACAACTTCGACGGCAACGCGGAGGTCTGCGACGGCGCCGACAACGACTGCGACAACCAGCTGAGCGCCGACGAGCTCGACGGAGACGGAGACGGGGAGACCGTCTGCGACGGCGACTGCGACGACGCCGACAGCGACCGCTTCACGAGCAACGCGGAGGCCTGCGACGGCCTCGA
>JAJDAI010000593.1 GCA_029261955.1 Deltaproteobacteria bacterium
GGGTGACGCCGCGCGGAGGATGACCTGCTGCTGTCTCGGGAGGGGTCCGAGGCAGGTGGCTGCTCAACGAGCTGCCCAAGAAGGGAAGCGGAGGCGCCCCCTCCCTGAGGGGGCGGAGGAAGATCGATGTCCCAGATCCGAGTCCTGCTGCTCGAAGACACCCCGGCCGACGCCCGTCGGATCCGAAGCTGGCTGGCCGAAGCCGACGTGCTCAGCTGCACGGTGAACCACGCGGCGCTGCTCTGCGACGCCCTCGATCTGCTCGGTCGCAACGACTACGACGTCGCGCTCATCGACCTCTGCGTGCCCGACAGCGAAGGCATCGCCACCTTCCGCCGCATCCGGGACGCCGCGCAGGGCCTGCCGATCATCGTCCAGTCCGGCATCGAGGACGAGGTCGCCGCCATCGGCGCCGTCGCCATGGGCGCCCAGGACTACCTCGTGAAGCGCCACATGACCGGCGAGCTGCTCCGCCGCTCGCTGCGCTACGCCATGGAGCGTGCGCGCACCCAGCGGGCGCTGGCGGAGAGCGAGGAGCGCTACAAGCTCGCGGTCGAAAGCGCCAACGACGGCATCTGGGACTGGGACCTGCGCAGCGGCAAGGTCTGGTTGGCGCCGCGCTTCCACCACCTGCTCGGCTACGAGCTCGGCGGCATCGGCGAGCGCCCCGACGACTGGTTCGCGCTGGTGCACAGCGAGGACCTGCATCACATGGCGGCCGAGCTGAACCTGCACATCGACGGGCAGACGGGGGCCTTCGAGCACGAACACCGGATGCTCCACCGCGACGGCGGCTGGCGCTGGGTGCTGAGCCGCGGGCTGGCCCAGCGGGACGAGGACGGGGTCGCCTACCGCATCGCCGGTTCGACCCGCGACATCTCCGCCCGCAAGCGCGCCGAGCACCGGCTCATGCGGCTCGCGCTCTACGACGACCTGACCGGGCTCGCGAACCGCGGCCTCTTCGTGAACCGGCTGAGCCACGCGATCCGCAAGGCGCGTCGCAAGGACGTGGCCCAGTTCGCCGTGCTCTTCGTCGACCTGGATCGCTTCAAGGTCATCAACGACAGCCTCGGGCACGTGGCCGGGGACGAGCTGCTCGTGACCGTGGCCCGGCGCCTGGAGGCGGCGGTGCGCCCCGGCGACACCGTCTCGCGCATCGGCGGCGACGAGTTCGCAGTCCTGCTCGAGGAGCTCGACGACGGGGCCGGCGCCCGCGCCGCAGCGGCGCGCATCCACAAGGCCCTCGGCGTCCCCGTGGTCGTGCGGGGCCAGGAGGTCTTCACCAGCGCGAGCATCGGCATCGCCGCGGTGGACGGGGTGGCGGACACGCCCGAGGAGCTGCTGCGCAAGGCAGACCTGGCGATGTACCGCGCCAAGGCCCAAGGCCGGGCGCGCTCCGAGCACTTCGAGGCCTCGCTGCACAGCGACGTGGTCTCCGAGCTGCGGCTGGAGACCGACCTGCGCCGTGCGCTCGACGCCGACGAATTCCGCGTCTGCTACCAGCCCATCGTCGACCTGCACCTCGGGCGCGTCAGCGGCTTCGAGGCCCTGGTTCGCTGGCACTCCGAGGAGCGCGGCGTGGTCCCGCCCGACGAGTTCATCCCCTTCTGCGAGGAGAACGGCCTCATCGCGGAGCTGGGCATGGACGTGCTGCGGCAGGCCTGCATCGACGCTGCCCACCTGGCGAAGATGAGCGACCGCGACGACTTCCGGATCTCCGTGAACCTGTCGGGCAAGCACTTCCTCCAGGCCGACCTGGTCGAGCGCATCATCGCGACGCTGGCTGACACGGGCTGCCCGGCGCGGCGTCTGGCCCTGGAGCTGACGGAGACGGCGCTGATGGGCTGCCCCGACGTCGCCTCGGCCATGCTGAACCGGCTGCGCGGCCTCGGCATCGAGATCCACCTGGATGACTTCGGGACGGGCTACTCCTCGCTGACGCACCTCCAGCGCTTCCCCATCGACTGCCTGAAGATCGACGCGTCCTTCATCGCCGGCCTGGGCCGCAACGGCAAGGACGAGGCGATCGTCTCGGCGATCATCGGCCTGGCCCAGAGCCTCAACAAGCGGGTGGTGGCCGAGGGCGTCGAGACTCCGGAGCAGCTGGACCACCTGCGTCGACTCGGCTGCCGGGGCGCACAGGGCTTCCTCTTCTGGGAGGCCGTCGAGTACCGCGCCGCCCGCGAGATCGTGGCCACGAGGCTGGACTTCGGTCCGCCCCCGGCGACGCCGGCCTGGCGCAACGCGATCACGGCCCCCGGACGTCGGGCGCCCACCAAGGCCGCGACCGCCTGACGCGGCCGGTTTGCGGGCCGCCGCACAGCCGTGCGAGCCTGCGCGCGTGGAGACCACAAACCGCCGAACAGCACTGCGGATCGCGCTGGGGGTGGGACTCTCGGTGACGCTGCTCGCGCTGCTGTTCCACACCCTCGACTCGAGCCGGGTCTGGAGCTCGCTGCGCGACGCGAAGCCGGGCTGGGTCGTCGCCGTGCTGCTCGTGCACCTCGTCGCGCTCTTCGCCCGGGTGAGCCGCTGGCGCCTGCTGCTCGACCGCGCCGGCTGCGCGCCTCCTCCCCCCCGCGAGCCGCGCGATCGCTGGCTCGTGGTCGACAGCATCTTCTTCGGCTGGCTCGGCAACATCACGCTGCCGGCGCGGCTGGGGGAGCTGGCCCGGCCGGCGCTGTACGCGCGGCGATCGGGGCACGGCTTCCCCGCGGTGCTCGGCACGCTGGCCGCGGAGCGGGCGGCGGACCTCCTGGTCGTCGTGGGCACGCTCGGCGGGCTGCTCCTCCTGGCTCCGCTGCCGGAGGATCTGCCGTCCGAGCTGCCCGTGGTCGCGCGGGCCTTCGGGGGCGTCGCCGTGATCGGGCTGCTGGCGCTGCTCCTGCTCGCCCGCCCCGGAGCGAAGCAGCTGCCGGGGCGCATCGGGGAAGCCATCGCGGCCTTTCGCACGGGCCTGGGCGCCATGCGGTCGGGCCGCTCGCTGGCGGCGCTGCTCGGCTGGACCGTGCTCATCTGGGGCCTCGAGGCCACCTGCACCTGGGTCGGCTTCCACGCGTTCTCCTCCAGCGCGCCCTGGACGGCGGCGCTGCTCCAGATGGTCGCCGTGACCCTGAGCATCTCGGTGGTCACGACACCCGGCGGGCTCGGAGTCGAGCAGGCCGTGACCGTGGCCATCCTCGTGCCCTTCGGGCTCGCGGCGGAGCAGGCGCTCGCGCTGAGCTTCGTGCTGACCTTCGGCGCCCTGTTCTGGCTCGTGCCGGGCGGCTTGCTGGGCATGTGGAGGCAGGGGGCCCGGCTGCTGAGCACGGCGCGGGAGGCGGAGTAGGGGTCCGCTCAGCGGCCGCCCCTTTGTAACTCAACGCCATACAGTGCCGTCGAGAAACGATCGCTACACCGAATCAATTCCAGAGCACATGCTCTGTGTGCGGCCCCGGGACGGTCCCGGCGGCCCCCATGTTGGGAGCCACCCTTGTCTGATCGCGCCACATCCGAGACCGTCCTGGTCGCCGCTTCAATCGCGGAGCCGAGCCGCCGTTCCTTCCTGGGCCACGCCGCCCTCGCGTCCCTGGCCCTGCCGGGCTGCCTGCCCCCCTCGCAGGCTCCGCCGAGCGACGACGACGACTCCGCCCCGACCGACGACGACGACGATTCGTCGTCCGTTGACGACGACGACGACTCCGCAGACCCCGCGGCCTGCGAGCCCACCGAGGACAACATCGAAGGCCCCTTCTTCCGCGAGGAGGCGCCCGTCCGCGAGGACCTGAACGTCTTCGACGACGCGGGCGAGCCGCTCCAGATCGAGGGGCGCGTGCTCGACCCCGACTGCCAGCCCCTGGTCGGCGCCGAGGTCGAGGTGTGGCACTGCGCGCCGACCGGGGACTACGACAACGAGTCCGACGCCTTCGAGTGGCGCGGCCGCGCCTTCACCGACGACCAGGGGCGCTACCGCTTCCAGACCGTCGTGCCCGGCCGCTACCTCAACGGCGACGAGTACCGCCCCGCGCACGTGCACTACAAGGTGCACGCCGAGGGCCACGAGTCGCTGACCACGCAGCTGTACTTCGAGGGAGACCCCTACAACGGGGTCGACGGCTTCATCCGCGACAGCCTGATCCGCCCCGTCGTCGACGGCGTGATCAACTTCGAGGTGTCGCTCAGTCCTGAATGATCTGGAACTCGACCCGGCGGTTCTGGCGGCGACCCTCTTCGTTCCGGTTCGTCGCCAGGGGTCGGGTCTCGCCGTAGCCCGTCGCCATGAGGCGGGTGGGGTCGACGCCGCGGCCGCTGAGGTAGCGGCGCACGGACTCAGCGCGCTGCTGACTGAGGTTCAGGTTGTACTCGTCGTCGCCGTCCGAGCTGGCGTGGCCCTGGATCTCCATGCGCACGCCCGTGTACTGGGTCAGCACCTCGGCGGCCTGGTTCAGCGTCGTGAAGGACGAGGAGAGCAGCTCGTCGCTGTTCACCTTGAACTTGATGTCCGGGATGGCGCCCGTGAACTTCTTGAGCTCCTCGGGGATATCGTCCGGGCAGCCGTCTTCGTCCTCGAAGCCGTTCAGCACCTCGCCGTGGTTCGGGCACTTGTCGTTCTCGTCGAGCACGCCGTCGCCGTCGTTGTCCAGGTCGGGGCAGCCGTCGGTGTCTTCCCAGCCGTCCTCGTCCTCGGCCTTCGTCGGGCAGGTGTCGGACTTGTCGGGCAGGCCGTCGTCGTCGTTGTCGAGGTCGGGGCAGCCGTCGCCGTCCTGCCAGCCGTCCGCGTCTTCGGCGTTCATGGGGCACATGTCGACCGTGTCGAGGATGCCGTCGGCGTCGTTGTCCGGGTCCGGGCAGCCGTCCTCGTCCTGGAATCCGTCCAGGTCCTCCACGTCGGCCGGGCAGCGGTCGCGTCCGTCGTAGACCCCGTCGCCGTCGCCGTCCTGCTCGGGGCAGCCGTCGGTGTCCTCGATGCCGTTGACCTCTTCGGGCGCGTTGGGGCACTGGTCGAGAGCGTCGGCGATGCCGTCGCCGTCGTTGTCGGGCTCGGGGCAACCGTCGTCGTCCCGGAAGCCGTCCTTGTCCTCGGGCTCGAT
>JAJDAI010000594.1 GCA_029261955.1 Deltaproteobacteria bacterium
GACCGCGAGCAGCGCCACGGTGCGGTACATCGCGCCGGTGTCGATGTAGGTGTAGTCGAGCCGCTGGGACAGCGTGCGGGCGAGCGTGGACTTGCCCGCGCCCGCAGGGCCATCGATCGCGACGACGAGCCGTTTCTCAGCCATGTCGAAGTTCGTCCAGGGTGGTGAAGAAGCCGGGGAAGGAGGTGTCGACCGCGTCGACGCCGCGCAGGGTGGTCGGGCCGTCGGCCACCAGGGCCGCGATCGCGGCGGCCATGGCGATGCGGTGGTCCCCGCAGGCATCGATGACGGCGCCACCGCGCAGGGGCCGGTCGCCCTGGCCGTAAATGACCAGGCCGTCGGGGCGCTCGTCGACGGCGATGCCGAAGGCGCGCAGCATCGTGGCGGTGGTGGCCACGCGGTCGCTCTCCTTCGCCCGCAGGTCCGCGGCGTCCCGGATGGTGGTGACCCCCTCGGCGCGCGCGGCGAGCACGGCCAGCACGGGGACCTCGTCGATGAGGCGCGGGATGACGGCGCCGCCCAGCTCGAAGGGCCGCAGCGCGGCTCCGCGCACCACGAGATCGGCCCGGGGCTCGCCCGCTTCGACCCGTTCGTCTTCTGCCTCCAGCGCGACGCCCGCCGCATCCAGGGCATCGAGAAGGCCCGTGCGCGTGGGGTTCGTGCCCACCTGGAGGAGCCGAAGCTCCGCCCCCGGCACGATGGCGGCGGCGACAGCGAAGAAGGCCGCAGCGCTGATGTCGGCCGGCACGCCGAGGTCCACGTCGCCGAAGTCGGGGCGCTGGCCGCAGACCATGGCGACGCCGTCCTCGCGCACGTCCAGTTCGACGCCGCCGGCGGCCAGCATGCGCTCGCTGTGATCCCGAGACCGGTGGGGCTCGCGCACGAGCAGCTCACCCTCCGCGAAGAGGCCCGCCAGCAGCAGGCAGGACTTCACCTGGGCCGAGGCGACCGGCGAGCGGTGCTCGATGCCCACGAGGCCACCGCCGCGCAGGGCCAGCGGCGCGCGGGTCCCCTGCCCCGCCCCGTCCACCTGGGCGCCCATGCGGCGCAGGGGCTCGAGGATCCGGGCCATGGGTCGCCGGCGCAGCGAGGAGTCCCCCGTCAGGACCGAGAAGAAGGGCTGGCCGGCCAGCAGGCCCGCGAGCAGCCGCATCGACGTGCCCGAGTTCCCGCAGTCCAGGACGTCCGCCGCCTCGCGCAGCTCCGCGGGGCCGACCACCAGGACCTCGCCGTCGCGGCGGATGTCCGCGCCCAGGGCCCGCAGCACGCCTTCGGTCGCCACGACGTCGCCGCCGCCCGAGAGGCCGTGGATCCGCTGCGTTCCGGCGCTCAAGGCCGAGAACATCAGGGAGCGGTGGGACAGCGACTTGTCCCCCGGCAGGGCCGGGCTGCCGCGAAGCGAGCGCGCGGGGGCCACCACGCGGACGGCTTCGTCCGCGCTGACGCCGAGCCGGCCGCTCATTGAACGACGGTCGTGACGCCGAGCTTGCGGAAGCGGTCGTAGCGGGTGTCGCGCCAGGTGCCTTCACCCTGCGCGGTCAACTCGGCCAGGTGGCGGCGCAAGGCTTCGCCCACGCCGGCGAGGGTCATCTCCCGGTCCCGGTGCGCGCCGCCGAGCGGCTCCGGGATGACCTCGTCCGCGACCCCGAGCCGCAGGCAGTCCTCCGACGTGAACTTCAGGGCGTCCGCCGCCTTGGGCCCCTGCGTGGAGTCGCGCCACAAGATGGACGCGCAGGCCTCGGGCGAGATGACGGAGTAGATGGCGTTGTGCAGCATCAGGACGCGGTTCGCGACGCCGATGGCCAGCGCTCCGCCGGACCCACCCTCGCCGATCACCAGCGAGATGATCGGCACGTTGAGCGTGCTCATCACCAGGATGTTGCGCGCGATGGCCTCGGCCTGTCCACGCTCCTCGGCGCCGATGCCCGGGTAGGCGCCCGGCGTGTCGATGAAGGTGATGATCGGGCGCTTGAAGCGCGCGGCCAGCTTCATGATCCGCAAGGCCTTCCGGTAGCCCTCGGGGCGCGGCATGCCGAAGTTGCGGACCACGTTCTCCTTCGTGCTCCGGCCCTTCTGATGCCCGATGATCCCGACGGGCTGGCCGTCCAGCCGCGCGAAGCCGCAGACGAGCGCCGGGTCTTCCATGAAGCCCCGGTCGCCGTGCAGCTCCGTCCAGTCGGTGAACAGGGCCTCCATGTAGTCGAGCGTGTAGGGCCGCTGGGGGTGGCGGGAGATCTGCGCGCGCTGGTAGGGCGACAGGTCCGCGAACACGCTGCGGCGAAGCTCTTGCGCCTTCGCTTCCAGCTGCTCGATCTGCTCGGACACATCGACGCCGCCGTCAGCTGACAGCTTGCGCAAGCCCGCGATCGTCTCCTCGAGTTGGACGATGGGGCGCTCGAACTCGAGGACGAAGTTGGCCATATCAGGGGAACTCGACGAAGGGCTTGAGGGTCTCTGCGAGGCGTGCGGCGAGGTCGGGATCGGGCTCTTGCCACTCGATCGACGGCCGGCGATTGAACCACGTGGCCTGCCGCTTCGCAAACCGCCTTACGGCCGTCACGATCCGCTCGCGGGTCGCAGGCAGGTCCACGCCGCCGAAGTGCTCGACAATCTCGGGGTAGCCGATCGCCTTCATGGGCACGCAGTCCAGCGGCACACCGGCGTCCAGCAGCCCCTCGACCTCCTCCACCCAGCCGGCAGCGAGCATCGCGTCGACCCGCTGCGCGATGCGCTCGCGGATGGCAGGGCGCGACCAGCGGATGGCGAGGGTGCGGGTCTCGAAGGGCGCCTCCGCGAAGGCGTGTTCGGCCTGCCAGTCGCTCATGGTCCGGCCGCTGCTGATCACGACCTCCAGGGCCCGCTCGAGGCGGATGAGGTCGTGCTCGTGAAGCCGGGCCGCTGCCTCGGGATCCAGCTCCTTCAGCCGGGCGTGCATCGAGCCGGACGAGTCCGCCTCCTGCTCGCGCAGCGCCTGCCGCAGCTCGGGCTGGGCCCCGGGGACCGGCGCCAGGCCGTGCAGCAGCGCGCGCAAGTAGAGCCCGGTGCCACCGACCGCCAGCACGACCCGTCCCTCCTGAGCCGCCGCATCGAGGACGCCGCGCGCGTACGTGAGGAAGCGACCGGCCGAGAAGACCTCTGTCGGCTCGAGCAGGTCCAGGCCGTGGTGCCGCACCTGGGCCTGCTCCGCGGCGGTGGGCTTGGCCGTGCCGATGTCGAAGCCGCGGTAGACCTGCATCGAGTCGACCGAGAGGATCTCGGCCCCCCAGCGGCGGCACAGCTCCAGGGCGAGCCCGCTCTTGCCCGACGCGGTCAGGCCCGTGATGCAGAGCAGGCGAGGCTTCACGAACGTCGCCCGAACCAGCGGGCCACGTCCTCGGGCGGCACGCGGGCCGTGATCGGCGCCCCCCAGGGGGAGGCGAAGGCGAGGTCGAGGGGCTCCAGGCAACGCAGCAGGATCCGCTGCTCGCCTTCGCTCAGCTGGGTCCCGGGCTCCACCGCCAGCTGCGCCGCCAGGGTGGCCACCACATCGACCCGCAGCACGCGGGGCTTGGGCAGCCGGCCTCCATAGCGTTCGGCCAGGTAGAGCACCGCGCGCCGCGCCCTCACCGCCGACACCCCGCGGGGCACCCCGTGCAGCGCGAGCGTGCCGCCTCCGAAGGACGACAGCTCCAGGCCGAAGCCAGCCAGCAGCGGCGCGACCTCGGCCAGCCGGGCCGCCTCCTCGTCGAGTTCCAGCAGCTCGGGCACCAGCAAGCGGCGGGCAGGCACCCCGTCCCGTCCCAGACGCCCCAGGGACTCGAAGAGGATGCGCTGGTGCGCTGCGGCCACGTCCACCGCCAGGAGCGCGCCCCGGTCGTCCGCCAGGAGCCACGGACCGAAGAGCCCCACCACCCGCGCCTCGCGGAAGGCCGGCCGGCCGCTGGGCCAGGCCCGCCCGCTGCGCGCGGAGAGCTGCTCTGCGATGCGGGCGGGATCGCCGGCCAGAGCCAGGGAGGCGCCCACCGGATCGGTCGAGGCGCGACCCAGGGGGTCCAGGGTCTCCGGGAGGCGGGGCGCATCGGCCGGCGGCGCGGCGCTCGGCGGTGCGGTGAGGGGAAGCTCGACGGCCGTCCGCGTCGGCGGCTCGGCCGGCGCGTCGAAGAGCGGGCCCAGGGCCGGTCGGACCGTGGGACGCCCGACCTGGTCGGCGAAGAGCGCGGGCTCCCCGAGGGTGCCCGCCTCCAGCCCCGCGAGCGCGTCGGAGAGCCGCGCGCCCAGGAAGCGAAAGACCTCCGCGCCCTCCTGGAACCGAACCTCCACCTTCGCCGGGTGCACGTTCACGTCGACCAGCTCGGGCGGCAGGTCGAGGAAGAGCACCACCACGGGGTAGCGGCCCGAGGGCAACACGTTGCGGTAGGCCGACAACACCGAGCCGACCAGCGTCCGGTCCCGCACGAAGCGGCCGTTGACGTAGAGATACAGGCCGCCGTTGCCCGAGCGGTGCAGCGAGGGCGTCGACAGCAGCCCCTCCAGCTTCAGCTCGCCCGTCGCGGCCTGGACCGGCCGGAGCTGCGCCGCGACCCC
>JAJDAI010000595.1 GCA_029261955.1 Deltaproteobacteria bacterium
TCGCAAATCTGGGTGGATTGCCACGGCTGGCGCGTCAGGCGACACGCCACCCGACGAGGTTCCTCATGCGGCTCACCCTCCTGATCTCCCTCTTCGCCTTCCTGCTCGGCTGCCCGCCGGACCCGCCCGAAGGCGATCCCCCTCCCCTCACCTCGGACGCCTGGCTGCTCCGCGTCGCCTCCTGCGACGAGCTGCGCACCGACGTCACCGACGCCTGGGTCGAGTCCCTGGTCCAGGGGCGCTACGGCTACTGGCTCGACTTCGCTGAAGACGACGCCGCCCCCAGCAACGGCGACGGCCAGGGCCCCACCGACTACTCCGAGACCAACACCCAGGAAGAGGGCGTCGACGAGCCGGACCTCGTGGAGACCGACGGCGACTTCATCTACCTGGTCCAGCGCGGCCAGCTGACCATCGTGGACTCCTGGCCCGCGGCGGACACCGCGACCGTCTCGACGCTCGCCCTGGACTCGAACCCCTGGTCGATGTTCCTGGACGGCGACCGCATCGTGACCTTCGGTTGGGCCGGCGACGTCTTCCCCACCGACGAGGACTGGCGCTCCTCGGGCTCCACCCGCGTCAGCTTCATCGACGTGTCCGACCGCGCGAACCCCGTGCTGCTCCGCACCCTGGATCTGGACGGCTGGATGGCGGATGCGCGGCGCATCGGCGACGACGTCTACGTCGTGCTCGACACCTGGATGGGCATGCCCTGGGAGCTCTGGGACATGGCCTGGAGCGAGGACCTCGAGCTGCCCGAAGTCGACTGGGAGGCGCCCGAGGACGAGCGTGAAGCCGCGCGCGAAGAGGCGCGCGAGATCCTCCGGCCCCTGGTCGAGGAGTTCGCCCAGGACATCGACCCGACCGAGCTCCTGCCGCGCCAGCTCGACTCGCTGGACGGCGCCATCACCCCGCTGATGGACTGCACCGACATCTACAAGCCGCGCGACAACGGCGACGTCAGCCTGCTGAGCGTCGTGCACTTCGACATGCACGCGGACGAGCCCGCCTCGGCCACCGGCCTGCTGAGCGACGGCTGGACCGTCTACGCCTCCCTCGACAACCTCTACGTCGCGCGTTCGTCGTGGTGGTGGTGGTGGGGCTTCGGCGACCTCGACCTGACGACCCACATCCACAAGTTCCAGCTCGCCGGCGGTGAGACGGACTACGTGGCCTCGGGCGAGGTCCCCGGTTGGATGCTCAACCAGTTCTCCATGAGCGAGTACGACGGCTACCTGCGCGTCGCGACCACCGACCGCGACTGGTGGTGGGGCACGCCGGTGGACGACGAGGTCGAGGCCGCCAACAACATCTTCGTGATGGAGCAGCGCGGCGCCGACCTGGATCTCGTGGGCGAGGTCCGCGGCATCGCGCCCGGAGAGCAGATCCAGGCCGCCCGCTTCCTCGGGCCGCGCGGCTTCCTGGTGACCTTCCTGCGCATCGACCCGCTCTTCACCCTGGACCTGAGCGACCCCTACAACCCGGCGATCCTCGGCGAGCTCGAGGTCCCGGGCTTCTCGTCCTACCTGCACCCCTTCGAGGAGGACCACCTGCTCGCCACGGGCATGGACGGCACGGACGAGGGCGTGATCACCGGCTTCTCCGTCAGCCTCTACGACGTCAGCGACATGTCGGCGCCGGCCCTGACCGACCGCATCACGCTCGGCAGCGAGTGGGGCTGGTCCGAGTCCCTGTGGGATCACCACGCCTTCACGCTGCACCGCGGCGTGCTGAGCGTGCCCTTCTACTCCTGGGAGAACGACGTCGGCTTCAGCGGCCTCCTGGTGGTCGACGCCGAGACCACGGGCCTGACCGAGCTGGGGCGCGTGGACCACGCCGACCTCGTGGGTGACAGCGTCTGCATCTACGAGTGGGAAGACGCCTGCACGACCGACTGGTGGTACGCCCAGGTGCGGCGCTCGGTCGTGATCGAGGACAACCTCTTCTCGATCTCCGACTACGGCCTGAAGGTCAACGAGCTGGAGAACCCCGCGGTCGAGATCGCCCGCGTGCTCTTCTGGCCCGCACCCTGATCCGAAGGGCGGCGGCCTGACCGTCCACTGGTCGCCGCCCCCCTCAGCGGATAGCGTCTGCCCAATGGACGCACTGCTCCCCCCCGAGATGGCCGTGAAGGCCGAGGCGATCGGCGTCAGCAAAGCCGGCCTCGACGGCTTCTCCACCTTCATGCTCGCCGTGCTCGCCGGCGCCTTCATCGCGCTCGGCGCGGTCTTCGCGACAACGGTCGGGGCCGGCTCGGGCTCCCTGCCCTGGGGCGTGGGGCGGCTGCTGGTGGGCACCGTCTTCAGCCTGGGCCTGATCCTCGTCGTCGTCGGCGGCGCCGAGCTCTTCACCGGCAACAACCTCATCGTCATGGCCTGGGCCGCCAGGAAGGTGCCGACCGGGCGCCTGCTGCGGAACTGGGGGATCGTCTACGTCGGGAACTTCGTGGGCTCCCTCGGCACCGCGGCGCTGGTCTTCGCGGCCGGGCACCACGGCTTCGGCGGCGGGGCGGCGGGCGCGACGGCGCTGGCCATCGGCGAGGCGAAGCTGACGCTGGGCTTCGGGCAGGCCATCGCGCTGGGCGTGCTCTGCAACACGCTGGTCTGCCTGGCGGTCTGGCTGAGCTTCTCGGCGCGCACCGTCGCGGGCAAGGTCGCCGCCATCGTGCCGCCCATCGCCGCGTTCGTGGCCGCGGGCTTCGAGCACTCCGTCGCCAACATGTACTTCATCCCGCAGGCCCTGCTCATCCAGGCCGGCGCCAGCCCGGAGTTCTGGGCCTCCATCGGCTCCAGCGCCGAGGCGCACGAGGGGCTGACGGTCGGGGCCTTCCTGCTGGCGAACCTGCTGCCGGTGACGATCGGCAACATCCTCGGGGGCGCGGGGCTGGTGGGGCTCGTCTACTGGGCGATCTACCTGCGTCGGCGCTCGGAGGGCTGAGAGCCTGTGAGGAAATCGGATGCCGGGCTGCGGACGACGATGACGGCGCCGTCAGACCACCCGTTCGGCTCGCGGGCCTCGGCCCGCCACGCCTTCTCGCGCGGCCTGACGGCTTGTCCTCGCCGCCCTCGCCTGCGGCCCCGATTCCCTCACAAGCTCTGAGGCGCCGGGCCACCTTGCGCCCGCTGCCCCCGGCTGCTCGAATCCGCGCCATGCGCCTCTCCCTCTTGCTGGTCGCCCTCGCGCTCTTCGGCTCCGGCTGCGACGACAGCTGCGCCGTGGCCCTCGACGGCTCCTGCGACGAGCTGATCCCCGGCGGCACCGGCCTCTGCGCGGTCGGCACCGACACCACCGATTGCCGGGGCGACGGCCCGCCCGAGGGCTGCAGCGACACCTGCTCGACCGCGCGCGACACGCAGTGCGACGACGGGGGCGAGGGCGCGCTGTACGACATCTGCGAGCTGGGCAGCGACTGCACGGACTGCGGTTCTCGGTAGAAGCCGGGCGAGCACGGGGCCTCTCGTCTGGCGCCCTCCGGGGAACCTTCGTCCCCCATCCCGGGTCCTACCGGACATGCGCCTGCTCCTGCTGCTCCTCCTCGCGGTCCCCGCCCAGGCGGCGGACTACGCCTTCGTGGGGGACATCCCCACCACCCCGCTCTCGTCCCGCTTCGCTGCGCCGGCCGGTTACGAACGCGTCTCCGACGTCGAGCCCTACGCCCTCTGGCTGCGCGACCTGCCGCTGCGCAGCGACCGGGACGAGGTGCTCGCCTTCGACGGCCGCAGGCTCAGCCGACCCGCCGCCGCCGTCGCCGCCCTGGACGTGGGCAAGGGCGACCTCCAGCAGTGCGCCGACTCCGCGATCCGGCTGCACGCCGAGTTCCTGTGGTCCAGCGGGCAGGCGGAGGAGGCGGCCTACCACTTCACCAGCGGGGACCGCTCCGCCTGGGCCGACTGGCGGGCGGGCGAGCGCTTCGCCATTGAGGGCAGCCGGGTGCAACGCCAGCGGGGCGAGCCCCGCGCGAACTCCTGGTCCAGCTACCGCGGCTGGCTCCAGTACGTCTTCCGCTACGCCGGCACCCGCTCGCTCCGGCTGGACACGGACCCCGTGGCCGAGGGTCAGGCCATCCGCGCCGGCGACGTCTTCGTGGACCCCGGCTCGCCCGGCCACGCGGTCGTCGTGCTCGACATCGCGACCGACGGGCAGAACCACCTCGCCCTGCTGGGCCAGGGCTACATGCCGGCCGAGGACTTCCACGTGCTGCGTTCGCGCGACGCGGTCGACGGCACCTGGTTCCTGCTGCCCGAGCGCGCCGACGACCTCATCGACACGCCCTCCTGGGGCGCCTTCCGCCGAACGGACCTGCGCCGCTTCCGCTGATCCGGTTCCGCCGCTGTAGACTGCGTCCATGGGGTCCGGCGACAGCAAGGGAGAGCGCGCGCGGTGTTGACGATCACGCCGTGGCACGCCGGATCCGAGCCCGCGGCCCTGCGCCGCCTGCTCGCACGCCAGGACGGCCCCTCTCCCGAAGTCACGCGCACCGTGCTCAACATCATCCGCCGCGTCCGTGAATCGGGCGACGTCGCGCTGGTGGAGCTGGCACGCGAGCACGACGGGGTGGCCCAGGACCACGACGACCTGCGGGTCAGCCGCGACGAGCTGAGCGAGCTGGCGGCGGGCCTGGACCCGAAGACCCTCACCGCGCTCGAGGAGCTGGCCGACGCGATCCGCCGCTTCCACCAGGACGCGCCGCCGAGCGGCCGGGTGCTCGACGATGGCTCGGGCGGGCGGCTGGAGCTGAAGGTCCGCCCGCTGGACAGCGTGGGCATCTACGTGCCGGGCGCCTCGGCGGCGCACCCCGCTTCGGCCCTCATGTGCGCCATCCCGGCCAGCATCGCCGGGGTCGAGCGGCTCGTCGCGGTGAGCCCGCCGGGGGCCCTGGAGCGCTCCCCCGCCCTCGCCGCCGCGCTCCAGATCGCCGGCGTGGACGAGGTCTACCGGGTGGGCGGGGCGCAGGCCATCGCCGCCCTGGCCTTCGGCACGGAGACCATCCCCGCGGTGACCAAGGTCGTCGGCCCGGGGAACATCTACGTCGCCGCCGCCAAGCGGCTCTGCTGGGGGCGGGTCGGCATCGACTCCTTCACCGGCCCCGGCGAGGTGGTGGTCGTCGCGGACCCCGAGACCTCGCCCCGCTGGATCGCGGCCGACCTCATCTCCCAGGCCGAGCACGACGAGCTGGTCTCCGCCGTGGCGATCGTCTGGGATCCCGAGCAGGCCCAGGCCGTGGTGGAGGAGGTGCAGCTCCAGCTGGCGGACCTGCCCCGCCGGGCCACCGCCGCTGCCGCGCTGCGGGATCGGGGCGCGGTCTTCACCGTGCTCGGGCCCGACGCCGCCTGCCGGCTCGTCGACATCATCGCCCCCCAGATGGTCGAGCTCCTGCTCGAAAACCCGGCGCCGATGGCCGCGCGCATCCGCAACGCCGGGACCCTCTTCCTGGGCCGCTACACCCCCCAGGCGGTCGGGGACTACGCCGCCGGCACCAACCACGTCCAGCCGACCTTCGCGACAGCGCGCTTCTCGTCGGGCCTGTCGGTCGCCGACTTCGTGAAGCGCACGCAGCTGGTGCAGTTCTCCGCCGCCCGGCTGGAGGCCGCCCGAGGCTCCGCCGCCACCCTGGCGCGCGAAGAAGGGCTCGAGGGACACGCACGCTCCCTCGAAGTCCGGGGCGCCATCGACACCTGATGACGAACTACCAGCCTCGCGCACGCTCGCGGCCGCTCTGGATTCTCCTGATTGGCCTCGGAGGCTTCGTCCTGTGGGCCTCGGGCAACCTGCTGGCCGAGGAACACCGCGCCGACGACTTCGACTCCGCAGGGGACTTCATCGTCGCCGAGCTGTCGTCGTCAGGCGTGGAGACGACGCGCCGGCTCTTCGTGATCGTGGGTGGGCTCGTGGCCTTCGCCGGCCTGTTCGGCTTCGCGCGCAGCTTCGGCACGGACGAGGACGTCGGCATCTCGGAGCCCCCGCCCGAGATGCTGGCCGCCGGCAGCGCGCTGGCCAACGCCGCCCTCGCGCCCGCCCCCTCAGCCGAGCTGTCCTTCGATCCCACCCAGTGGGACCACCCCGCCGCCCTGCTCTACCTCTTCCACGAGCGCTCGGCCGGGCCCTTCTACGACCTCGCCCGGGGGCTTCGAACCCAGCACCTGCTGCACGAGGGGCTCCAGGTCGCGATGCTCCAGGAGATGGCCGGTCGGCGGCGCAAGCTCGTGGCCGTGCTGGGTCGCGACGCCGCCGTGCGCGCCTTCGATGGCGTCTTCCAGCGCGAGGTCGGCGTGCAGGTGAACGACGGCAGCATCGACTGGATGCGCGTCCGCCCCGACCTCCAGGTGCAGAAGGAATCCTACGATCCGCGCTTCGTCGTGCAGGACGCCTCGGAGTACGACGCGCTGCGCGCGGCGCTCAAGCGCGCGGAGTTCCTGGTCCTGGCCGCCGACGGCTGATCGGGTTGCAGTAAGCTTCTCCGCATGTCCGAGACCACAGTGGGCGCCTACGAGGCCAAGACCCACCTGGCCCAGCTTCTGGACCGGGTGATGGACGGCGAGACCATCGTCATCACCCGGCACGGCAAGCCCGTCGCGAGGCTCGCGCCCGTGGACGACGAGGAACGCGCCGATCCGCAGGACGCGGTGGATGCGCTGCGCGCCTTCCGCGCCGGCCGCATCCTCGGGACCGGGGGCCTGTCGTGAGCGGCTTCGTCCTGGACTGCACGGTGACCATGGCCTGGTGCTTCGAGGACGTGTCGGACGACTGGGCCGACGCGCTGCTCGGGCGCCTCGGCGGCGAGCTCGCGCTCGTGCCGACGGTGTGGTGCCTGGAGGTGGCCGAGGCGCTGCTCGGCGCCGAGCGCATGGGCAAGCTCCGCCCGGCGGACTCCGCCCGCTTCCTGCGCCTGCTGCACACCCTGCCCATCGTCGTCGATCGGGAGACCCCGGCGCGCGCTCACACCGATGGCTTCGCTCAGGCTCGCGAGCGGGACATCTCCGCTCACGCCGCCGCCTACCTCGAGCTGGCCATGCGCGAAGGGCTGCCGCTCGCGACCCGGGACGACGAGCTTCGGCGGGCCGCGCTCGAGGCGGGTGTGCCGCTTTTGTGACTTTGCGGGCAGGGCCCGCCCCCCCTGCCCGAAGGCAAGCCCCCGCCGCCTCTCAGGAAGCCCGAAGTGACTCCCTCTGGAGTCACGAAAAGGGCTCGGAATCGTGCTGGCAAGCCCCG
>JAJDAI010000596.1 GCA_029261955.1 Deltaproteobacteria bacterium
CGTCGGACGGTCGGTGAGCGAGGTCTGCGGAGCGGGTCAGGGCGTTGTCACTCATCGAATCACCTCGTCGTAGGGGTCTTTGTGTCCACCCAGGAACCGGGTGCGGACCACGTGCCAGCCCAGGACCAGACAGCCCGCGGCCATGGCGGCGACGAGCAGCGCGATCCCCCCGGGCACCTCGGGATCGCGGAACAGTTCGAACACAGCCCAGCCGGACAGCAGGACCGCGGGGACCAGGAGCAACAGGGTGCCGAGGATGACCTCGAAACCGCTGGCTGAGCTCGTGTGTGAGTCGGCGAGCAGGTCGGCCTCGAGGCGCTTCATCCACCCCTCGGTCGCCCCCTGCAAGGCCTGCTGCTCCTCGAGCTCACGGCGCAGCTCCGGGTGCTGGGCGACGTGAGCCATGAGCTCCTCACGCTCCGCCGGGGTCGCGACGCCATCGACAACCTTCACCATCAGTTCTTCGAGTCGCGACTCGTTCATGGGGACTCCTTCTTGATCTCGGCCACCAGCGCCTTGCGGGCACGGTAGAGCCGGGACATCACGGTCCCCTGGGGGACCTCCAGGAGCTCGCCGATCTCGGCGTAGCTCAGGTCTTCAAAATGGCGCATGACCAGGATCTCACGGTGCTCGGGCGAGACCCGCTGCAGGGCGGCGCGGAGCACCGCCTCCTGGCGCTTGAGGCTCAACTGGTCCAGGGCCCCGGGGGCGGCGGCGACCACCTGCTCGGTGTTCAGCCCCGGCCGCGCCCGGTGTCGTCCCCGGGCGGACGCGTCCCGGCAGGCGTTGCGCACGATGGTGTAGAGCCAGGGGTAGAAGGGCCGGCTGGGGTCGTAGCGGTCGCGGGCGGCCCAGGCCCTGGTCAGGGCGTCCTGTGCGACCTCCCGCGCCTCCTCCCGGTTGGGGAGCAGACCAGCGGCCGCGCGGTGCACGCGGGGCAGGTGGAAGGCCAGCAGGCGGTCGAATTCGGCGGTCATGTCTACTCGGGGGTACGGGCGTCCCCTCGGGGCATTCCCCAAAAAGCCGCGGGACCTGTCCGGGAGTGTACGGATCCGTCCGGGGGTGTGCGGCTGGCCCGGACACCTCCCGGACACATGCTCACTTGGGTCGGATCTGGAAAGTTGCTTTGTTCTAACGACTTGCGGCTCTCGGGCCACTCCGGCACGCGTCGTGCTCCTGCTCCCCCCGACAACGTGTCCCGACCGCTTCGGATCGGGTTCGCAACTCAGGGGAGAGACACATGGCAGGACTGGTGCACTCGGGGTGCCTTCACGGCGTGGACGGCATGGCGGTCCGCGTCGAGATCGACGTGCTCAGCCTCCTCCCCGTCTTTCAGATGGTCGGGCTGCCCGCGAGCTCGGTGCGGGAGGCTCGCGAGCGTGTCCGCTCCGCCATTCGCTCGTCGGACCTGCCCTTTCCCCGCCGTCGAATCACGGTGAATCTGGCGCCAGCGGACCTGCCGAAGCACGGCACGGGCCTCGACCTGCCCATCGCGCTCGCGGTGCTCGGTCAGTCCTGGAGCCAGGAGAAGGGCAAGGATCCCTGGGACGAGCCGCCCTGCGCGGTAGGCGAGCTCGGGCTCGATGGCTCCGTGCGGCCCGTTCGGGGAGTCCTCCCCATCGCCGAGGCGGCCGCCGCTGCGGGCAGCAGGACCCTGCTGGTCGCCACCGGCAACGCAGCCGAAGCCGCCCTGGTGCCGAACCTGCAGGTCGTCGCCGTGCAGAGCCTCCAACAGGCCTTCGATGTCTGCCGGGGTCGTGCCGAGGCCGGGCAGAACGCGGTCGCCCTCCCTGATGAGCCCGAGAGCGGGCCCGACCTCGCCGATGTGAGGGGCCACGCCGCCGCCCGCTTCGTGCTGGAGGTCGCCGCCGCGGGTGGACATGGGCTCCTGCTCGAAGGTCCGCCCGGCTCCGGCAAGTCGATGCTGGCTCGGAGGCTGGCGTCGATTCTGCCGAATCTCCCCGACGAGACGGCCATCGAGGTGACGCGGATCCGCTCCGCTGCGGGGCTGTTGGGCCCCGGCGCCGGGCTGGTTCGGCGCCCGCCGCTCCGGGCTCCACACCACAGCGCGTCGGTGGCGTCGGTGGTGGGGGGAGGACGCCCCCTCCGACCGGGGGAGGTCACGCTCGCCCACCGCGGCGTGCTGTTGCTGGACGAGGTGCCCGAGTTCCCACGCAGCGTGTTGGAGTCCCTCCGCCAGCCCCTCGAGGACGGCGTCGTCGCCGTGGCCCGGACCGAAGCGCGCTACACCTTCCCGGCTCGCTTCCAGCTTGTGGCCACGCGCAACCCCTGCCCTTGTGGATTCGCGGGGTCGGCCCACGGCTGCGGCTGCACCGACTCGGCCCGAGACCGCTACGCCGGCCGGGTCTCGGGCCCGCTGCTCGAACGAATCGACCTGCGCGGGTGGGTCGAACCAGAGAGCCCCGAGCTGCTGCTCGGCGCGCGGGATGGGGAGCCGAGCGCGGTGGTTCGGTCTCGCGTCGCCCTTGCCCGTGAGCGACAGGCGCGACGCTGGGGCGCAGCCGCCGTGCTCAACGCCAACGCCCCCCTGGACGCCTGCCTGGCACTGCTCGAGGCGACCGCGGAGACGGAACTCACACACCACCTGCGCGGGTCCCGCTCCTCCGCGCGCGGCATCCAACAGCTCGTCCGCGTCGCCACGACCCTGGCCGACCTCGACGGCAGCGAACGCATCGGCGCACGGCACATCGCCCACGCCACCCACCTGTGCAGCCCGGCCACCCCGGCCGGGAGCGCAGCCATCGGGGGCCACGCCCCCACACCTGGAGAGATTGCATGCACGCCCAGACCCTGAGCCAGCCCGAGAAGGCCAACGCCGTGGAGGCTGCCGTCAGCCGCATCGACAAGCTGTTCGGCAAGGGAGCCGTGATGAGGATGGACGGCAGCTCCCTGCCGGACATCGAGGTCATCCCGACCGGGTGCCTCGGCATCGACCTCGCGCTCGGCGTGGGCGGCATCCCGCGCGGCCGCGTCACCGAAGTCTACGGCCCGGAGTCGTCGGGCAAGACCACCCTCACCCTGCACCTGATCGCAGAAGCCCAGCGTGCGGGAGGCACCTGCGCCTTCATCGACGCCGAGCACGCGCTCGACGTCGGCTACGCGGCGCAGCTCGGCATCGATGTCGGCGCCTTGCTCGTCTCGCAGCCCGACAGCGGGGAGCAGGCGCTCGAGATCGCCGACATCCTGGTGCGCTCGGGCGGGATCGACCTCGTCGTGGTGGACTCGGTGGCCGCCCTGACCCCCAAGTCCGAGATCGAAGGCGACATGGGCGACAACCACGTCGGCCTCCAAGCGCGTCTGATGTCCCAGGCGATGCGCAAGCTCACCGCCGCCGCGGCGCGCAGCAAGACGAGCGTCGTCTTCATCAACCAGCTGCGCATGAAGATCGGCGTGATGTTCGGTTCGCCGGAGACGACGACGGGCGGTCAGGCCCTGAAGTTCTACAGCTCCGTCCGCATCGACATCCGCCGCATCGGCTCCATCAAGGTCGGCGATCAGGTGGTCGCGAACCGCACGCGCGTGAAGATCGTGAAGAACAAGTGCGCGCCGCCCTTCCGGCAGGCGGAGGTGGAGATCCACTTCGGGCGCGGCATCTGCGCCTCGACCGACCTCCTCGAGTGCGCGCTGAAGCTCGGCCTGGTGACCCGCTCGGGCGCCTGGCTCACCTACGACGACCAGCGCGTCCAGGGCCGCGAGGCGTTCCGCGCCCTGCTCGCAGACAAGCCCGACCTCAGCGAGGGCCTCCGGCTCCTGGTGATGGAGAAGAGCGGACTCGTCCGGCCCGCGGTGGCGGAGGCTTGAGTTCGATGTCGACCAGTTCCGACCAGTCGGAAGCCTGCCTTGCGCGCGGGGGCGTCAGGGCAGGTGATCGGTCGGCTGAAGGCAGGCTTCGGCGGGGGCGGATGGTCCGTCCCCGTCGGGGTCTCGCCCGGCTCCCGGCCTCAGCTCGCCCCGGTGGGTCCTTCGTCCCGGTCCTCGACCGAGCGGCGAAGCTCATCCCGACGCAGCTTGCCGAGCTCGTTGCGTGGAAAGGGAGCGCGCCGACCGAGCCAGCGACGGGGCCGCTCCCAAGGACTCAGCTGCTCGCGGGCCAACTGCTCCAGGCCCGGGAGATCCTCGGCATCCCGCCAGCGGACGATGGCGATCAGCTCCCGTCCCCAGCTGGGGTGCGGCAGCCCGACGACGGCCACCTCGGCGAGCCCAGGGTGGGCGGCCAGGACGGCCTCGACCTGGACCGGGTAGACGTTCTCCCCGCCGGTCACGACGAGGTCGCTGCGGCGATCGAGCACGACCAGACGTCCGTCCGGCTCCAGCCGGCCGAGGTCGCCGGTCGAGAACCACTCCGGGGGCTGCGGAGCGCCCCAGTAGCCCGCCGTGAGCGTGGGCCCCGCGACCTGGATCTCGCCGCCCGGACCGATGCGGACGCGCCGACCCGCGACAGGCCAGCCGGCATCGCCCGCCTCCCCGATCGGCTCGTCGGGTCGCTGAAGGGTCACCGTGGAGCCTGCTTCCGTGAGGCCATAGGTCGCCACCGCGGGGATGCCGTGGTCCCGGGCTCGCTGAAGCAGGCCCGGCGGGGTCGCCCCTCCGCCCACGAGCGCGCAGCGCAGGCCGCGCACCTGGAGCGAGGGGCGCAGGGCCAGGGTTCGATCCAGCATCCGGCCAACCAGCGACGCGTGCGTGGCCTGGCCCTGCTCGAGTTCGTCCGCGGTCGCCTGGGCCTCGAAGGGTGCGCACAGCAACGCGGTCGCCCCGACAAGCCCGCAGCGGACCAGCACCGAGAAGCCGCCGACGTGGCTGAGTGGCAAGGGGTTGAGCCAGCGGTCGCCCCGGCCCAGCTCGACGGCGGCGACGACGCCCCGGGCAGACGCGAGGAGCGCGTCGAGCGGGAGCACGACGCCGCGCGAGGTCCCCGTCGTCCCGGAGGTGAAGACCAACAGACCCGACCAGGCGGAAGGGAGGCCGGGCTCGGGTCCCGGCTCGCTCCGACCGCCGCTCAGGACCAGCCGGCAACCCGACGAGCTCAGCCGATGGGCCCGTTCGGCGGCTCCGAGCTCCTGCGAGAGGGGCAGAGCGAGGCAGTCCGCCTCGATAGCCGCCAGCAGGGCGATCGCGGCACAGCGAGGCTCACCCACCTCCACCGCAACGCGGTCGCCTGGGCGCGCGCCCGCAGCACGCAGCTGCTCGGCTTGCTCGAGGGTGGCTCGGCGCAGCTCACCCCAGTCGAGTTCCCCCCCAGCGAACCGCAGCGCAGCGGCCCCGGGCCATCGCAGCCCCGCCGGCAGCAGGCGGTCGAAGCTCACGGGTTGATGCCGTGGCCGGCAGCCTCGAGGTCCAGGTGCAGCCGACCGGCCTGGGGCTCCACGCCCTCGGCGAGGTCTTCGCGCAGCAGGCGCCCCGTCGCGAGGCCGTGGTGCTCGGCTCCTCCGGGCAGCGCCGCGGCGAGGTGCATCGCCGCCGCGCGGGCGACGGCGCCGTCGATGGTGGTCGTCAGCCAGCAGCGGAGTCCGGCTTCGGTCGCCGCCCGGGCGAGCCGCAGACAAGGGCCCAGGCCACCCAGCTTCATGGGCTTCAAGACCAGGGCGTCGGCTGCTCCCTGCTCGATGATCTTGAGGCCTGTGGCTTCATCGAGGATGGACTCGTCGGCAGCGATGGCCGCGGGGGTCCGCGTTCGAAGCCAACGGAGCGCGTTGAGTTCGCGGGCGGGGACCGGCTGTTCGACCGAGTCCAGATGCGCCGAGCCGAAGCCATCCAGGGCCGCCGCAGCAGAAGCCGGGTCCGGCCAGGCCCCGTTGGCGTCGAGTCGGAGCTTCACGCCTGGCCCCAGCACGCCGCGCACGGCGTCGACCCGGGCACGGTCCTCGGCCAAGGGGCGAGCGCCCACCTTCAGCTTCAGCAAGGTGAAGCCCTCCGCCAAGGCCCTGCCCGCTGCGGAGGCGATGTCTTCCCCCCCGATCAGGGCGTTCACGAGGATCTCGCTCCGGGGCTCCTCGCTCAGCAACCTGGCCAGGGGCTGGCCCCTGCGTTTCGCGACGAGGTCCCAAAGCGCGACGTCGACCCCATGTCGCGCTGCCGGCTCACCGGGCATGGCGCCGAGCTAGGCCTCCTCCCAGGCGCCGGGCGGGTCCAGCCGCAAGACCCCGGACTCCAACAGGCCGGGCAGGCGGTCCAGCGCTCGCGCGGTCGCCTCGAAGCCCTCGGTGCCCGCGATCCGGAGCGGCGCCGCCTCACCCCAGCCGACCAGACCGGTTTCGTCGGACAGCGAAAGCAAGAACACGCGACGG
>JAJDAI010000597.1 GCA_029261955.1 Deltaproteobacteria bacterium
GACGAGCCCGAGGCCTGGACCCAGTTCACCGGCGAGCACTTCCTCCAGAACATGGCCGTCTCCGCCCGCGAGGTGCAGCTGGAGATGACCTTGCCCGAGGGCTTCGCAGTCGAGCGCTTCTACGGCGAGCAGATCAGCCAGAACCAGGACGAGGTCGAGCCCCAGAACCTCGCGCCCAACGACACGATGATGTTCGTGCAGACGGTGCGCGACTGCTCCGCCGACGCCGACAGCGGGGCCCTGGAGTTTGCCTTCACGGTGACCTGGCAGGACGCCGAGACCGGCGCCCTGGACGCGAGCTCCTTCGTCGCGACCCTGGACGAGATGCTCGGCAACTCGGCCCGGCAGCTGGAGAAGGTGCGGGCGCTGACGGCCTACGTCGACGCCGCGAACGACGTCTGGGGCCTGCCGGCCAGCGAGCGCGGCGCCTACATGGACGCCGCCTGGGCCACGGTCAACGACGTGCTGGGCTCCTTCCCCACCGACGCCGACCTGCAGGAGGTGCTGTACCTGACGGGTCGCCTGCGGGCCCGTTTCTAGTCCATCGAGGCGATGGACCCCCGGGGGGGTGGCGATCGGGAGCCTCCTCGCGCATTCTTGGCGCGAGGAGGCTCCCGTGATCGACCTGATCTGCACCCGCACCTGAAGCACCTGCAGCAAGGCGGTCGCCTTGCTCAAGGAGCACGAAGTCGAATACCGCTACCGGGAGTACCGCAAGGACCCCCTCAGCGAAGCCGAGCTGCGCGGCGTGCTCGCCATGCTCGGTGTCGGCCCCAAGGCGGTCCTGCGGACCCGCGACAAGGCCTTCAAGGAGCTGGCCCTGACCGGTGACGAGGCCGACGACGTGCTCATCGCGCACATGGCCGAGCACCCGACGCTGCTCCAGCGCCCCATCGGGATCAAGGACGGCAAGGCCGTGGTCGGGCGACCGATCGAGGAGCTGCTGAACCTCTAGCGCGAGAGCGTGTCGGCCGAGCAGCCGACGGAGTCGAAGAGCAGCCCGCCGATCAGCTCGCACTGCGCGCGGAAGGACGTGCCGCTCACGACGAAGCCGGGCTCGACCCCCAGCCGCTCGACGGGCAGCCCGCGCAGCAGGAACTGGGGGGACGCCAGCCAGGCGCCGCAGACCCGGCGGAGTCGCGCGGCCACGTCGGCGTCCGCGGGCGCGTCGAGCGGGCGATCCATCAGCGCCTCCAGCAGGGCGCGCTCCTCGGGGTCGCTCAGGTCGGGGTCGGCGAGCAGGCGGTCCTTCAAGGCGGAGACCAGGTCCTCCATCGGGCGATCCCCGGCTTGCTCGACGAGCCCGTCGATCCAGTCGTCTTCGTCCTCTTCCTCGTGGTCCTCGGGGTTCAGGATCACCTCCCAGAGGTCCATCTCGCAGCCGGTCATGTAGGCCTCCCAGGCGGCGAGGAACTGCACATCGGTCCCGTCGAAGCCCTGGCTGCTGTCCTTGAGGAAGAGGCCGAGGTCTTCGTAGACGCGGTACTCGTCGGACGAGCTGGCGCCTGGGAAGTCGGGCAGCGGCGCCCAGTTCAAGGCGCGGGCGAGCTTCGTGTCGAGCACCCGCCCCGGCCAGCGGCCGATCTGCTCACCGACCCCGTTGCGCGCCAGGTCCGCGTCGCCCTGCCCGTCGACGACCCAGGGGTCGAAGATCGGGGGCATGGCCCGGGCGGTCTGCTCCTCGTCCACGGGGGCCTTCGGGTTGAACCAGGGCGAGGTCGCGATGCCGACGAGCAGCTCCCTCAGCGAGAAGCCGTCGGCCAGGAAGGCCTCGGTCAGCCGGCGCAGCTCGTCCCGCTGCTCCCGGTTGCGGGGGAAGGCGTGCGCGACCGTGAGGCGCCCCCCGAAGGCCTCCTCCCAGGCCACGTCGACCGCGCCCATCGCCAGCAGCCAGGCGAAGGCCTGGTCCGCGGCCACGCTGCCGTCGTCCGCGAGCTCGAGGCCGGTTCGCAGCGAGTCCACGCCGGAGTGCAGGAGCGCCTCGGCGTCCCACACGCTCGCGTCCGCGCCCAGGTCGCTGCCCAGGACCGTGTTCTGGCCCAGGGGGTCCGGGCCGGGCTCGGCCTCGAAGGTGCCGCAGCGGTAGTGCATGCCCCAGGGCTTCGTCCCCGGCACGTCCTCGGGGGCCGGCTCGGGCGGTGCCTGGCAGGAGCCGGTCTGTTCGCACAGCTCCGCGCAGCCCTGGTGCCAGCTGCGTTCGCAGCAGAGCGGGATCACCGCGCAGACGGCCTCCTCGCAGGCGCAACCGCCGCAGCCCGGCAGGTTGGCGACCGCGGTGCAGCCTTCGAAGCCGGGCGGCACGCCGGGCACGCAGATGCCGGAGCTTCCCTGGGCGACGTTGTACTGGTCGCAGAGGTTCGCGCAGGCGCCGTCCCATGCGTCGGTGCAGCACTGCGGGCGATCCGCGCAGACCGAGGCCTCGCAGACGCAGCCGTCGCAGCCCGGCTCGTCGCGCTGCGCGCAGCCGTCGAAGAACCCCAGCCCGACCTGCTCCTCGAAGCCGGTCAGCACGCCGTCACGGCGCAGCAGCCCGGACCAGGCGTCCACGCCGAGCCCCTCGCTGACCCCGAAGAGCGCCCGCTCGAAGAGCCCCGGCACTTCCCAGGTGCGGTCGAGCGCGGGGTCGTCGTCGCCGGTCACGGACCACTCCCCGTTGTGGCAGGGCATGCAGTCGGCGTTCCGGTTCAGGTAGGTCTGCATCGCCACGCCGGACAGGTTGCGGCGCAGGTCGCGGTTCTCGTCGTCGTTGAGCGGCGCCCGGTCGCGGGCCAGCTGCGCGAAGAGGTTGGCGCGGTAGACGGGGGACAGGTCGTCCAGGCTCAGGGCGCTGCGGACCAGCTCCGACATCGTCCAGATGGGCGGGGGATCGGGGTCGTCCGGGGCGTGGTCCCGGATCCAGGCGGCCACCTCGGGCGACATCGGCGGTTGGCGGGGATCGAACACCAGGTCGCTGCCGTCCTCCACGTCCTCGCCCTGCCGGGTGAAGCAGCGGGTGTTCGCGCGGTCCCCGATCCGGTTCACGAACAGCGCGTCCTCGAGCACCGTCTCCCAGTGGCGGTTGTACTCGGGGGAGCGCGCCATGCGGCGGATGAAGTCGGCGCGGCTCGTCGTGCCGAGGGCCTGGACCAGCACGTCGACCTCGTGGATGCCGAGCGGGTGCCGCCCCCACATCAGCGGCGTGAGCCGGCGGACGAAGAGCTCGGCGCCGGCGTCTCCGGGCGGCAGGATCTCCTCCTCCACCACCTCCTCCTCGGGGCAGCCCGGCAGGAGCGTCAGCGAGGCGAGCAGCAGCGCGAGCAGGCGGATCATTCGCCGTAGCCCCACAAGTGCTCGCGCAGCCAGTAGGCCGCGGAGCGCTCCGAGTTGGAGTCCGTGATGTCGCCGACCGCGAAGGAGGTGTCCGAGAACGGCCAGATCCCCTGGCCCAGCAGCAGGCCGGCGCGGAAGTCCGCGGGGCTGATGGCCTCGATGGCGACGCCCTCGTCGTCCATGGCCCCGATCACGCCCGCATGCTCGGGCTGCACCGGCCCGCCGAGCATCACGACCACGTAGCCGAAGGGCCAGTGGTCCAGGCCGCCGGAGTTGGGGACGGGGCTGCGCCCGAACTCGGTCGTCAGCAG
>JAJDAI010000598.1 GCA_029261955.1 Deltaproteobacteria bacterium
AAGGCCTCGTAGGCGGCGGCGGAGTCCTTGACCTCGGCGTCGTGCAGGTCTGCGGCTTCGCAGCCGACGAGGAGGAGCAGGGTGAGCAGCAGGAAGAAGGTGCGCATGGCGACGGAGGATACACGGGCGCGCGAGGGGATCGGGCGCCAGCGACGCGCTCCACCGCCCCGCTCACCCCCGATCGTCCTTGACCGCCAGGGGGTCGGCCGATATCTTCCGCCGCCGCTCGGCCCTGGCCGCGCGCGCGGAAGGACCCCCAGACCATGAAGCACGACGGAAAGATCGCCCTGGTCACGGGCGGCACGCGGGGAATTGGCAAGGCCATCTCCATGCGGCTCGCCCAGGACGGCGCCGACATCATCCTCAACTTCAAGTCGGACGCCACCACGGCCGAAGAGACCGCCGCGGAGATCCGCGCGCTGGGCCGCAAGGTCTGGGTCTTCCAGGCCGACATGCGCGACGACAAGGCCATCCGTGGCCTGACGAAGACCATCAAGGACGAGGTCGGCCAGCTCGACATCCTCGTGCACAACGCCGCGTTCGGCACCATGGGCAGCATCCTGCGCATGGGCCTGTTCAGCTGGCGCGCCGCGATGGACATCAACGTCACGGCCCTGCTGCTGCTCAGCCAGCAGCTCGCGCCCCTGCTCCAGGAGAACGACGGCGGCCACATCATCGGCCTGTCCTCCATCGGCGCGGACATGACCTTCAGCGAGTACGCGAACATCGGCGTGAGCAAGGCCGCGATGGAGGCGCTCTGCCGCTACCTCGCCTACGAGCTGGCGCCGCTGGGCATCCACACCAACGCCGTCTCGGCCGGGCCCATCCAGACCCGCGCCATCGACTGGTTCAAGTACCCGCACGCGGTGCACAACTACGCGACCACCAAGTCGCCGTTGAGCCGCATGGGCACGCCGGGCGACCTCTGCGGCATCGTCAGCTTCCTCTGCACGCCGGACGCCGACTGGATCCTCGGGCAGACCATCCGGGCCGACGGCGGCATCTCGATGGGCGAAGACTTCATGGACTGGCTGTCCGACGAAGAGCGCGCCGAAGAAGAGGCCATCAAGGCCGCGAAGCGTCGCTGAACCCCCGAGAATCAGAGCGGAGATCGACATGAAGGCCATGTTCCTGACCGGCGTCACCGGCTTTGTGGGCGGCGAGTCCATCAAGCGATACATCGAGCGCGCCCCGGCCGATCTCCGTTTCTTCTGCCTGGTGCGGGCGCCGGACGCCGAGCGCCTGACCAAGCGCGCGAAGAAGCTGCTGACGACGCACTTCCCGGGCCGTGAAGACGAGCTCGCCGACCGCTTCACCTTCGTGCGGGGCGACCTGCTCAAGGAAGGCCTCGGCCTCACCGCCGCCGACCGCGAGGCGATCGTCACCGAGTGCGACCACGTCGTGCACTGCGCCGCGAGCGTGGACTTCGGCGCGACGCTGGAGTTCAGCCGCGAGTACAACCTCGACGGCACGCGCCGGGTCCTCGAGATCTGCGAGGACATCGAGGCCAACGGCGGCCTCAAGCGCCTGGACTACGTGTCCACGGCCTACGTCTCGGGCAACCGAAACGACGTGGTGCGCGAGAGCGAGCTGAGCAACCGCGGCCTCGGCTGGGCCAACTACTACGAGCAGAGCAAGTTCGAGTCCGAAGCCCTCGTCCGCAGCTTCCGCGAGCAGGGCCACCCGGTGTCGATCTACCGCCCGAGCACGGTGGTGGGTGACAGCCGCACGGGTGAGACGCCGAACTTCAACGTCCTCTACTGGCCCCTGCGTGTCTACGCGCGCGGCTGGTGGGACCTGATGATCGGCTTCGAGAAGACGCCGGTCGACGTGGTGCCGATCAACTACGTCAGCGACTGCCTGGTGAACCTGAGCCTCAAGGGCGACAGCACCATCGGCCGCAGCTACCACCTCGCCGCCGGGCCCGACAAGATCTGCACGATCAAGGACCTGGCCACGCACGCGAGCAAGTGGTTCAAGCGCCCGTACCCGACCTTCGTCACGCCGGACGAGTTCGACAAGAACATCCGCCCGGGCATCGACGAGAGCGCCACGCCGGCCCAGAAGATGCTCATCTCGCAGGGCACGGTCTACATGCCCTACTTCGTCCGCTCGCCGCTGTTCGACACCAGCAACGTGCTCGCGGATCTCGAGGGAACGGGCACCGAGCCGCTCATCTCGGTCAACGACTACTTCGACACGCTGTTCGAGTACTGCGTGCTGACCGACTGGGGACGCAAGAAGGCGCCGGCCGTCGGTGGCGAAGGCGCGCACGACTCGCTGGCTTCGTTGGAGGCCGGTCGCGCCTGAAAAGGACGCAGAACCCCGCCACTGCGGGGCTCTCGTGGACTTTACAGGGCGACGAGGGCGTGATAGGTAGCCCCACCTTTCCGGGATCGCGCGTCTGTGAACGACGTTAACTCCCTGGATCTCAAAGGCTTTTTCGGCGGGAGCCGCTAGTCCATGGCAGGACGCATCGTCATCACCGGGACCGGCATGGTCACCGCCGCAGGCATCGGAGTCGATGCGTGCTGGGAGACCCTTTGCCGCGGTGAGTCCGCGATCGGGCCCGTGACGCTGTGGGACCCCACGGGCATGGACAGCCACATCGCGGGCGAAGTCCCCGGCTGGCCCGACGTGCCCGAGGCCATCGGCCCCTACGAGATCACCGGTCGCCCCATGAGCTTCGGCGTCTACGCCGCCCTCGAGGCGATGGCCGAAGCCGGCATCGGCGGCGACAACGACATCGACGTGCCCCCCTCCCGCCGCGCGGTCGTGGCTGCGGGCGGCTTCGACGACCAGATGCTCGGCATCCTCGCGCGCGCCGCGGACGCGCTGACCCCCGCGGGCCAGCACGACTTCGACGACGTCGACATCGACGCCTTGCTGCCGCACTTCGGCGACGTGGGCGCGCTGGCCGAGATGGCCCGCTACTCCCAGGTCCAGCTGATGCAGGCCGTCGCCCACGCCATGAAGGCCCGCCAGACCCTCGCGGTCAGCACGGCCTGCGCGGGCGGCAACACGGCCATCGGCGACGCCATCTGCATGCTCCGCCGGGGCGAGGCGGACGTCGTGCTCGCGCTGGGGGTCGACACCCTCATCACCCGCGAGATGATGGGCGGCTTCTGCAACCTGACGGCGCTGTCCACGCGCAACGACGAGCCCGCTCGCGCCTCGCGTCCCTTCGACGCGAACCGGGACGGCTTCGTGATGGGGGAGGGCGCTGCGGCGGTCATCCTCGAGCGCGAGGAGGTGGCCCTGGCCCGGGGCGCCACCCCGATCGCCGTGCTCGCCGGCGTTGGCCACAGCAGCGACGCCTTCCGCCTGACGGCCCCGCACCCCGCTGGCACCGGCATGGCCCTGTCCATGCAGCGCGCCATCGACGACGGCGGCATGGTCAACACGGACATCGGCTACATCAACGCGCACGGCACCTCGACCGCCGCCAACGACACGGCGGAGACGACGGCGCTGGGCCTGGTCTTCGGTGACCGGCTCCCGGGCATCCCGGTGAGCGGCACGAAGAGCATCATCGGTCACCTCATCCACGGCGCAGGCGCCGTGGGCACGGTGGTCGCCGCGAAGACGGTCCAGCAGCAGCTGGTGCACCCGACCGCGAACTACGAGACTCCCGACCCCGCGTGTGACCTCAACATCGTCGCCGGTGCTGCTGAGAAGGCCGACGTCGACGGGGTGCTCGTCAACGCGTTTGGCTTCGGTGGACAGAACGCCACCGTCGCCGTGAGGCGCTGGGCTGGGACCTGATTTGAGCCGCCTCCGGTGCATGGCCGCATCGGTTGGAATACGAGAACCCGGCGCTGAGAGGCGCCTGTAGAGCTAGGAGTCGAAGGCCATGGCTGATCGCGCCGAAATCCTCGAGGAGCTTCGCACCATCATCGTCGAGACCCGTGGGGTCGAGGAGGACGAGGTCGTCGGTAAGGCGACCTTGTTCGATGACTTGGGGCTCGAGTCGATCGACTTCCTCGAGATCTCGTTCCGCATGGAGGAGAGCTTCGGCTTCCCCTTCCCGACCGACGACCTGGGCGCCGTCATGAACTCGGTGGGTGAGAACAGCACCACCGAGGACGTGAACAAGGCTCTGGACGCGCTCGAGAACGACTTCCACATGAAGTTCGACCGCAACGCCATCCCCGGCGTCGACCCGTTCGACGCCGACAAGCTGCGTGACGCCGTGCTGCAGCTGTTCACGGTGGACGCGCTGGTGAACTTCATCGAGGCCGGCGCCAACTAGCGAATCGGAGCAGGATGATGTCGGACAGGCGGGTCCTGATCACGGGACTGTCGGCTACCTCCGCCTTTGGCGTGGGGTCGCAGGCGCTCGCGGAGGGGCTCGCTTCCGGCGCGTCCGCTCTGGGTGAGCTCGCAGATCGGCTGGCGCTGGTGCCCCCGGGCATCGGCGGCCAGCTGGATCTGCCGCGCAAGGAGTTCCGGAACTTCTTCGACACCCGCGTCCTGCGCTTGTCGACGATGACCCGGCAGACCACGCTCGGCTGCATCGCGTGCGGCGATCTCATGGCCCTGGTGGGCCTGGAGCCGGGCGAGGGGCACCCCGACAAGGGCGCCTACCTCGGCTCCTTCATCCTGCCGCCCGACTTCAAGAAGCAGGCGATCGCCATGAAGCTGCTGTCCCACCGCCCCGAGGGCGAGGACACCGGCTTCGTGCTCGACGACGCGCGCCTGGATCAGGCGATGAAGAAGGCCTCGGCCTTCGACTTCCTGCGCGCCCTGCCCAACATGCCCAGCTCGCACCTGAGCATCCAGACCGGCTTCCAGGGCCCGGCCTGCACCTACCTGGGGAGCGACTCCTCCGGTCTGCAGTCCGTCGTCATGGCGGCCGGAGCCATCGACTCGTCGCTCGCCGACGGGATGGTGGCCGGTGGTGCGTTCTTCCCCTTCCAGGAAGTGCACCTCTGGTGGCAGCAGACGCGGGGCCTGTGGACCGACGACGGGTCCGTGCGGCCCTACGCCGCCGACCGCGCGGGCACGCTGCCGGGCGAAGGCTCGGCGCTCTTCTTCCTCGAAGAGGCCGATGCGGCGGAGGCTCGCGGTGCGCGTGTCTGGGGCGAGGTCATCGGCTGGGCCCACCGCTTCGTCACCCCCGGGGACCCCGACGAGGTCTCGGTGCGCGCGGAGACGCTGCGCGCCGCCCTGCCCGAGGGCACGCCCGACTGGATCGCGCCGGTCGGCATGGGCCACGGCGACCTGGACCGCATGGAGTCGCTCGCCTACGCCGAGGCCTTCGGCGACCTGAGCTCCACCGGTGCGGTCACGGCCGTGCCCCAGGTCGGCTTCACGGGCCCCGCGGCCGCGCCGATGAACCTCGCCGGCGCCCTGCTCGCGGCCAACGGCGAGACGAGCCCGGCCCGCGTCACCGTGGCCGGTGACTCCGACACCTCGGCCCTCGCGGCGACCCTCGGGCAGACCGGCAAGGTCGGCGCGGGCAGCGTGGTGCTCGGCTCCAGCTTCTCCCTCGACGGGGTGCACGCAGCGATCGCCATTCGGGTCCTCGCTTGATGGCCCAGCCGCGCGTCGTCGTCACCGGGCTGGGGATGGTCTCCTCGGCCGGCGATGGCGTGGCCGCGGCCTGGCGCCTGCTCGGGGAAGGGCGCTCCGCCCTGGCCCCGGTCGAGATCTTTGACGGCGGTCCCTACGGCGACCTGCTCGCGGGCGAGGCCCGCCACCTGCCCCGCACCGACGCCCTGCCCCGCGGCCTTCAGCTGCTGGACGTGGCCGTGGCCGAGGTCCTCGCCGACGCCGGCTGGGGTGAGGCCCAGCGCGGCCCCGACACCGGCGTGGTGCTCGGCACCTGCCAGGCCGACATCGAGCGCGCCCGCGACATCCACCGCGACTTCGGCGAGCGCCCCAACCGGGCGAGCACCGAGGAGGACTTCGGCGCCTTCGAGTCCTACCGACCCGGCCACGGCACCTCCTTCGTGGCCGAGCGCATCGGCGCCGAGGGCCCGATGTCGACCGTCGGCATGGTCTGCGTGTCGTCTTCGGTGGCCCTGATTCACGCGCTGGACCTGCTCCGCCGCGGCGAAGCGAAGCGCATCGTGGCCGGCGGCTTCGAAGGCTTCTCCCAGTTCGTCTTCACCGGCTTTCACTGCATCGGCGCCCTCGCGAGCGCCGAGCTCAAGCCCTTCGACGAGGCGCGCGACGGCACGGCCTTGGGTGAGGCGGCGGTGCTGCTGGCCCTGG
>JAJDAI010000599.1 GCA_029261955.1 Deltaproteobacteria bacterium
GCCCCGAAGTCGGCCCAGCCGAGGCCCTTGAAGTCGAGCAGAGACCAGCTGTTCGGCGGGTTCGGCGGGTCCAGGTGAAGGCGCAGCACGCCACAGCCGAGCACGTTCGCGAAGGTCATCAGCAGCGCCGACACGTCGGTGCAGGTGATGGCCTGGCTCATGCCCGAGAGCACCGCCTCGCTCAGGAAGCGATGGAGGTCCAGGGGAACGGGCTGGTCCCAGGGCGTGCTGGGCTCGGTGTAGGCCGCCGGCTTGGGGTGGTAGTAGAAGCGCTCGTCGGGGGGGCTCTCACTCTCCCAGGCCAGGTCGCCGTCGAAGAGTCCGACCAGCACCGCCGCCAGCGCCGCGTCCGCGGTGGTGTGGCCATCGGCCCAGCCGCAGGCCAGATCGAGCACCCGGGTCCAGGGCTGGTCGATGCGCACCAGGCCCGCAGGGTCGGCGTCCCAGGGTGCGGTCGGGCGATCGAGGACGACGTACAGGTCCAGGGTGACGGACCCCGCCGGCTGCCAGGCCGCGTTCGGGGACGAACGGAACCAGGCACTCCAGCGTTGCTCCGCTTTCTGGACCCCGCTGGCGCCGACCCGGTGTTGGTTGAAGCGGAGGATGGCCGATCCGCCCGCGGCGCCAGCCGAGACCGAGATCGCCTCCACCGACGAGGGCCCCAGCACGTCCGTGCCGATGCCCGTGGCGCTCCCGCCGAGCGGGCCCGGGGTCTCGTTCGGGTGCAGGAGCAAGACCTCACCGTTCAACTGCCCGCCGGCGATCACCCGATCGAAGCCGACCTCCACCGCGAGTTCGAGCCCCAGGGCGCCTGCGGTCCAGACGAGCGCGGTGTGGGCAGCGCCGAGGGCCCAGGAGCGGGCGATGGCGGTGTCCCGATCGCGGCGCGCCGGCACGGGCAGGGACAGCGGCCCTGCGCCGCTGTCAGCCGAATCGAGCCGTGCGATCGCGACCGGCGCCGGGCTCGCACGGGACGAGGTCCTCCCAGCAACCAGGGTCACAGGGCCCGTGGTGGCCAGTGCTGCCGCGACGCCACTCGAGGCTTGGCTGACCGAATTCGAAGAAGGCCCCAAACCGGAGCCAGCTCTTCATTTCGGCAGGTAGGTCATCACCCGCGAGTAGGGGGCGCGCGAGAGGATCATCTTCGTGAACTCGTCGGGGCCCTGCTCCGGCATGATCGTCTTCGATTCCGAGCCCCAAGCCACCTCGAGGCGCACGTCGGCGGGGGTCCAGCCGCCGGTGTCGAAGTGGTTGAGGTAGCTGGAGATCGCGTCCCCATCCCAGCCCTGGCCGCCCGCCGCGCCGCTGTACTCGGTCTCGACCTGGACCGTGAACTTCCAGGTCCGAACCACACCCGCGGAATCGGTCGTGTAGCCGGCCGAGTTCAGCTTGAACTTCTGCGCCTTGTTGGTGGTGCCCGCGGCGTAGTCGTAGAGGGCCTGCACACACACCCGCACCCGGTTCGGGTACGAGGTGTTCGGGTCCCAGATCGCGGCAGTGATCGTCCAGTCAGGCATGCTCAACCTCCTCAGGTGGCGGCGATCCTACTGACAGCGCCAGTCGGAAGCCAAGGTATGTGTGTACGGCGGCCCGGTTGAAGCCGTAGCGGTTGGCCAGGCGACTGATCCGAGCGGTGCCGGACCAGGCCCCACCCCGGACCGGCCGCAGGAGCGGCTCGCCGTCGAAGGTCGGGTCCCCGCACCACTCGCGCACCGTGCCGGCGACGTCACGCACGCCGTAGACGGAGCGATCGGCCGCGAAGCTGCCCACGGGCTCGGGTTCGGGGGGGCCGCGGCGGCTCTGGGCCATCTTGCAGAGCGTCGCGTCGAACTGATCGCCCCAAGGGAAGGCGCGGCCGTCGACCCCGCGGGCGGCCTTCGCCCACTCCAGCTCCTCGGGCAGCCGCAGGGGCAGACCGCTCCCCTGGGCCCGCCAGGCGGCGTAGGCCATCGCGTCGTGCCAGTTGATGGACACCACGGGCCAGCCCGCCTGCCACTCGTGCCCCTGGGCGTCCTCACGGGGCAGCAGGAAGCCGCGCTCGGGATCCGGCTCGCCGAGCAGGCAGGGCGCGTCGGGCTCCGAGCCGCTGCGGGGGGCCCGCGCTCGCGCGACCGCGGGGTCCTCCCGCCAGAGCGCGGCCAGGAACTCCAGGTACTCGCCGATCGTGACCGGGTGCTCCGCCACCGCGACCCCGCCCACCCAGGGCGTCGCCGCGGGCAGGCAGCGGCTCACGCCGGGGTCCCCGCCCACCCGAAAGGGGCCCGCCGGCACGTAGCGAAAGCCCTCGGGCACGAGGTCGCCCGGGGGCACGAAGACGGTGCCACCGCGCCAGTGCCCGCCCCGCTCGATGGAGACGGGGTAGGTGACGGGGGGGCGTCCCGGAGCCGACAGGGTCAGCAGGTGAGAGCCCATGGGCAGCGAGACGTCCGTCATGGGGGCAGCCCCCAGGGGGATGCCGGTGCCCGCCCGCCAGACCAGGCCACGCTTGTGCACGGTCTGAAGCAGGACCTCGACCCCCGCGGGCACGGTGGCGAAGGACAGGGTCCCCTGGCCGTCGAGCCGATCCGCCCAGGCCGCGTCGCCGAACTCCGCCACGCGGCCCCGGTAGTAGGCAGCCGAGGCTCCGTCGCCCCGTCGCTCGGCCCGCTCGAAGCGGCTCCAGTAGACCGTCGCCAGCAGCTCGCGCGCGTCTGCGTGGCCGGCGTCCACGGTCAGCGCGCCTTCGGCGGCGGAGAGGACCTGGTTGAGCTCGCCCGCGATCTCGCCGTGCAGCTCTTCCTGCCGGGCCTGCGCCGCGAGGATCTGGGCCTTCGCCGGGTGCTCCACCGGGGACCAGGGCTCCACCACGGCGCTGAGGCGCTCCGCGAGCAGCGCCAGCTCCCCCTGCTCCTTCTCGAGCTTCTGCAGGCGCCGCCAGGATCCCCGGGCCCGCTCCAGGCGGCCCTCGGCCTCCCGCCGCCGGGCGCTCCCCTCAAGCCAGGCCTCCACCGCATCCACCAGCTCGCCCACCGACAGGAAGCGGGCGCTGCGGCGGGGCGCCATGGCCTTCCTGCAGATCGCGGCGAGGCCTTCGGGCACGGACTCGCCGCCCACCTCGCGGGCGTCGGGCATGGGCACGCGTCCGCCGGTCACCGACGCCAGGTGCACGTTGTCCTTGAAGGCGCGCTGGAGGGTCAGCAGCTCGAAGAGGATGGCCCCGAGCGACCAGATGTCGGAGCGGGTGTCCACCAGCGGCGTGAGCCCCTCCGCCTGCTCGGGCGCCATGTAGCCCGGGGTGCCCATGGCC
>JAJDAI010000600.1 GCA_029261955.1 Deltaproteobacteria bacterium
CAACGCGCCGAAGCTGGTGCCGTCGGTGTAGACGCCGACGCCGTCGTTGAAGGCCACGATGTTGTCCTGCACCTGCGCCACGGGCGTGATGCCGGCCAGGATGTGCACCCCGGCGCCCTCGGGGCTCTCGTTGTGCACGAAGACGTTGTTCGTCACGAAGACGAGGGAGCGCGGGATCAGCGTCAAGGCGCCGCCGTCGGCCTGGCTGCTGTTCCCTTCGAAGAGGCAGTTGCTGACGACGTGTCGCTCGCCCTCCAGCACCAGCGCCCCCCCGTCGCTGTCCAGGCCGGAGCCGGACAGGGCCGTGCTCTCGTTCCCGCGGAACGAGCTCCGCACGAGGGTGTGGAAGCCGCTGCCGCCGCCGGATCTCACCGCCGCCGCGGTGGCCGCCGTGTTCCCCACGAAGCTGGTGCGGTCGATGAAGGCCTCGGCCGAGTCCAGGTAGATCGCGCCTCCGACGCCCGCAGACCCCGGCGCGCACTCGTTGTCCTCGAAGAGCGAGCCCGTGATGTCGATCCGGCTCGCCGCCCCGGTGACGAACAGCGCCCCGCCGGGCCCGTCGCCGCGGCAGGCGTTCTCGCGGAAGACCACGTCGTCCAGAACGACCTCGGTGTCGGTCGCGGCGAGCCCGCCACCGATGCCGCGCCCTCCTTCCACCGTCAGGGAGCTCAGGGTCAGCTGCACGGCCGACGCCGTGATCACCGAGTCGGTGAAGTCCCCCTCGAGGACCACGTCCTCGCGCGCCCCGAAGCCGCGGATCAGCACGTCCTGGTCGACCACCACGTTGCCGGCGTAGGTGCCGTCCTGGAGCACGATCTCGTCGCAGGAGCGCACCGGGAGATCGTCGATCGCCGCCTGGAGCCCCGCGTGCGGGCAGTCGAAGGAGCCGGCGTCCAGGCAGGAGGGCGTCGGCACCCCCACCCAGGCCGGGCAGGCGCAAGCCTCGTCAGTCAGGCCGTCGCAGTCGTCGTCGATCACGTTCTCGCAGAGGTCGGGCAGGCCGGGCGCGATGGCCGCGTCCCCGTCGTCGCAGTCACCCGCGCACAGCGCCACCGCGTCCCCGTCGCCGTCGATCTCGTCCGCGGGCACCGCGCCGTCGCAGTCGTCATCCAGCGCGTTGCAGAGCTCCGGCGCCCCCGGGAAGGCATCGGCGTCGGTGTCGTCGCAGTCGGCGCAGGTCAGCGAGCCGTCGCCGTCCGCGTCCCCCTCGCCGGAGATCGAGCCGTCGCAGTCGTCGTCCTGGCCGTTGCAGGCCTCCGACGCCCCGGGGAAGACCGCGGCGTCGAGGTCGTCGCACTCCGCGCAACCGAGGAAGCCGTCGCCGTCCGTGTCCACTTCGTCCGGGTCGGGCGCGCCGTCGCAGTCGCCGTCCACGCCGTCGCAGGCCTCGATGCCCCCCGGGAAGAGCGCGGGGTCGGTGTCATCGCACTCAGCGCAGGCGAGGAAGCCGTCGCCATCGACGTCCACCTCGTCGGGTGTCGCCCCGTCGCAGTCCTCGTCGATGCCGTTGCACAGCTCCGCCGCAGCGGGGTGGCGGCTCGCGTCCGCGTCGTCGCAGTCGTCCGCGCAGGACGCGGCCCCGTCGCCGTCGCCGTCCAGCTCGTCCGCCGGAACCAGGCCATCGCAGTCCTGGTCCACGCCGTCGCACAGCTCGGGGGCGCCCGGGTAGCGATCCGCGTCTGAGTCGTCGCACTCCGCGCAGGCCACGCTCCCATCGCCGTCCCCGTCCTGCTCGTCGGCGAAGAGCACCCCGTCGCAGTTGCTGTCCAGCCCGTCGCAGATCTCGATCGCACCGGGGTGCAGGTCGGGGTTCGAGTCGTCGCAGTCCCCGTCGCAGACGAGGCTGCCGTCGCCGTCCGCGTCGACTTCACCGTCCCCGGGGGCGCCGCTGCAGTCGGTGTCCAGGCCGTCGCAGGCCTCCTCGGCCCCTTCGAAGATCTCGGCGTTGTCGTCGTCGCAGTCACCACCGCAAGCGAACTGGCCGTCTCCATCGGCGTCCTGCTCGTCCTCGGGCAGGAGCCCGTCGCAGTTCGTGTCCACGCCGTCGCAAGCCTCGGCCGTTCCGGGCTGCACGCCGGCGTCGGTGTCGTCGCAGTCGCGGTCCGCGGAGTGGCCGTCCCGATCCAGGTCCACCCCCGACGCGATCGCGCGCCCGGTCAGGGCGATGTCGCGCCGAACGACCCGGGTCCCGTCGTCGATCTCCAGGACGAGCACGGCGGCGTGGGAGTCCGCCGTCAGCGGCGTGAAGGCGACGGCGATGGAGGCGGCCTCGTCCCGATCCAGGCGCGAGGGCGCCCAGTCAACCACCGCGAAGGGGGCTCCTTCCGGCTCGACACGCAAGGCGAGGCCGACCGGCCCCTGGGACTCCAGCGTCAAGCCGAGCTCCTGGCGCGCGCCTCCGCCCGCCGGCACGATCCCGAAGTCGAGCGCGGGCGCCACGGCCAGCTCCACCGGCACGACGCACGCGGCGACACCGAGGATGCAGGCTGCGATGAGGAAGACGCGGACGGCTGGCACGCGCGGATCCTACCAGCGGCGAGCCCCCCGTCCCGCGGTCGGGCCGAGGCTGCTCTACCATCGCGCCATGTCCGACCCCCTCCACGCCTACATCGTCAGCCAGGGCGAGGAGCTGCTCACCGGGCAGACCCTCGACTCCAACTCCCACTTCCTCTGCGGTCAACTCACCGACCTGGGGCTGCGCGTCCGCGGCGCCATCACCGCGGGAGATCGCGTGGAGGCCATCGCCTCGGCCCTGCGCCTCGCCGCAGACGAGGCGGCCGTAGTCGTCTGCACGGGCGGTCTGGGTCCGACCTCCGACGACCTCACGGCCGATGCCGCCGGTCTGGCCTTCGACCTCCCCATCGTCCTGCACGACGAGGCCCTCACCCAGATCGAGACCCGCTACCGCGACGCGGGCCGGCCGATGCCGGAGTCCAACCGGCGCCAGGCGATGCTTCCAAAGGGCTGCACGGTGCTGGAGAACCCGGTCGGCACCGCCCCCGGCTTCGCCGTGACGACCCCCGGCGGGCGCCTCTACTGCCTGCCCGGCGTGCCCTTCGAGATGAAGCGGATGTGGACCCAGCAGGTCGCCACCGACCTCGCCGCCCGCTTCTCCATCTCCCCCCCGGAGCGCCGCCTCTTCCGGGTGCTCGGCAAAGGCGAGAGCCAGCTCCAGGATCTGCTCGGCGATCTGCCCACCCTGCACCCCGGCATCGAGCTCGGCTTCAGGGCGCGGATGCCCGAGAACCAGGTGAAGCTCGTCGCGCCGCAGGGTCATCCCGGCATGGACGAGGCGGCAGCCCTCGTGCGCGCGCGACTAGGGCGCGACCTCTTCGCCGAAGACGAGGGCCTGGAACTCGCAGGTGCGATCGGCCAGCTGCTGCTCGACCGGGGCGAGCGCGTCGCCTTCGCCGAGTCCTGCACCGGCGGTTGGGTGTCCCACCTCTGCGTCTCGGAGCCGGGCAGCAGCCGCTGGCTCGAGCGGAGCTGGGTCACCTACAGCAACCAGGCCAAGCAGGACGAACTCGGCGTGCGTGCCGAGACCCTGCAGGCGCACGGCGCAGTCTCCGAGGAGACCGCCGTCGAGATGGCGCGCGGCGCGCGGGAAGCCGCGGGCGTGGACTGGGCCGTCGCCATCACGGGCATCGCCGGCCCCACGGGAGGCTCGCCGGACCGCCCGGTGGGCACGGTCGTCTTCTCCATCGTGGGGCCGGAGGTCGAGCACACACGGAGGCTGCGTCTGCCCTCGAGCGGCCGCACCCCGACCCGCCGCTTCAGCTCCTTCATCGCCCTCGACATGCTCCGCCGACAGCTTCTGCGAGCCGGCGCGGCGCAGGGCTGATCGGTCACTGGGACGGGTCCGACCCGCCGACAAGGGGCAAGCGGGTCAGTGCCGACCCATTTTCAGCGGGTCAAGTGGGACAGACGCGACCCATGACCCAGGGGTTCTGGCAACTCCGGCCTGCGTGATCAGGCCGCTGCAGGCTGCTTCTCCCGAGAGCTTTCAGATCTGGCACGAGGGGTGCAGATGAGTAGGGGCGGTCGAGTGAGTGACTCTCGCGACGTTGGTTGATGGCATCTCCCCCCGATGTCCCTCCTCCCCCAACGGCTGACGTCAAGGGAACGCTCACTTCGGCCCAATTACGAACTGTCACAACCCCGCCCCCACCGGCGGGGTTGTGCAGTTCTGGGCCCTTCGCCTCCGGCTCTCCAACCCGGGACGTTTTTCGTCCCGATGGCGCGGCAGTCTTTGTCTGCCAGCGCGGTCCTGGCGGTGTAGAGTCGGCCCACTTCCCGTCCTGGGGGGTGCTCGTCCCTACCGCAAGGAACCGCTTGACCTGAACACTTGTTCAGATTACCGTCCGTGCACTGAACAGCCGTACAGTGGCGAACGCACCGGTTCCTGGAGGCAGATGATGATGGCCACAGATTCGACTTCGAAGATTGATCCCAACAAGCGCAAGGCGCTCGACTTGGCGCTCGCCAGCATCGAGAAGGCCCACGGCAAGGGCGCCATCATGCGCCTCGGTGACGGCAACGCCGTCGCAGAGGGTGTGCGGTCGATCTCCACGGGCTCCCTGGGCCTGGACATCGCCCTCGGCGTCGGTGGCCTGCCCCGCGGCCGGGTGGTCGAAATCTTCGGGCCCGAGAGCTCGGGCAAGACGACCCTGACCCTGCACGCGATCGCCGAAGCCCAGAAGACCGGCGGCCTCGCCGCCTTCATCGACGCCGAGCACGCCCTCGACGTCAGCTACGCCCGCAAGCTGGGCGTCAACACGGACGAGCTGCTCGTCTCCCAGCCCGACAGCGGCGAACAGGCCCTCGAGATCTGCGAGACGCTGGTCCGCTCGGGCGCCCTGGACATCGTGGTCATCGACTCAGTCGCGGCCCTGGTGCCGAAGGCGGAGCTCGAAGGCCAGATGGGCGACTCGCTGCCCGGCCTCCAGGCCCGGCTCATGAGCCAGGCGATGCGCAAGCTCACCGGCATCGTGTCCAAGAGCGACACCACCGTGGTCTTCATCAACCAGCTGCGCATGAAGATCGGCGTGATGTTCGGCAGCCCCGAGACGACGACGGGCGGCAACGCGCTCAAGTTCTACTGCTCGGTCCGCATCGACATCCGGCGCATCGGCTCCATCAAGAAGGGCGAGGACGTCCTGGGCAACCGGGCGCGCGTCAAGGTGGTCAAGAACAAGGTCGCGCCGCCGTTCCGCAAGGCCGAGTTCGACATCATGTTCGGCCAGGGCATCTCCTTCACCGGCGAGCTGGTCGACATGGGGACCGACGCGGGGGTGATTCGAAAGAGCGGCTCGTGGTATTCCTACAACGATGACCGGCTCGGCCAGGGTCGAGATCAGGCGCGTCAGTACCTGATCGACCACCCCGAAGTGGCGGATGCCGTCCACAAGCGGGTGCTTGAGGCCAACGGGATCGGTGTGGAGCCCACACCGGCGCCCCCCGCGGTCGGAGACGCCTGACCCACGCCCCGGGGGGGGCGTTGCGGGGTCCCTCGGAGGTTGCGAAGCCAAGGTGGAACTAAACGACATCCTCCGCATTGGCATGGCGCACGGCGCCAGCGACATCCACCTCCGGGTGGGCATCCCGCCCATGCTCCGCATCCAGGGGAAGTTCGTTCCCCTGCGCGACTTCCAACGCCTGACTCCTGAACAGACCGCCAACATGGCGGCCTCGATCATGAACAAGGCGCAGAAGGAGAAGTTCGCTCGGACCATGGAGCTGGACATGGCCTACGGGGTCCGTGGTCTGGGTCGGTTCCGGGCGAACGTCTTCCGGCAGCGGATGACGCTCGGCTTGGTCTTCCGGACCATCTCCAGCAAGATCCTGAGCTTCGAAGAGCTCAACCTCCCCCCAATCCTGGCGAAAATCGCCGACGAGCACCGCGGCCTCGTCCTGGTGACGGGCACGACCGGCTCCGGCAAGTCGACGACGCTCGCGGCGATCATCGACTACATCAACAACAGCCGATCGGGGCACATCCTCACCATCGAGGACCCCATCGAGTTCATGCACCGCGACAAGCGG
>JAJDAI010000007.1 GCA_029261955.1 Deltaproteobacteria bacterium
CCAGGACGACGACGACGCCACCCAGGACGACGACGACGCCACCCAGGACGACGACGACACGGCGGACCACTACGACGAGGTCCAGGGCCTGCTCGCCACCACCAACTCCGCGGGTCGCACCGGCGCCTTCTTCCTGCCGGACCGAACCGGCGATCCCCTGCCCTACCTGCTGCTCTTCCACCCCACCGGCGGCGACGGCAACGGCTTCCTGTCCTCCTTCCTGACGGCGGCCCGGGCTGAAGGCTTCGCGATCGTGGCCCCCGACTCGCGGGTCTCCCCCACCGGCGACTTCACCTGGGAGGTCGGCACCGAGCCCAACGAGGTGACCCCCGACCTGCTGCACGCCCAGGCTTGCCTGGAGGAGGTCCTGGCGATGGATGGGGCGCCCATGGACGCCGACTTCGTCCTCGCAGCGGGCCACTCGGGCGGCGCCAGCTCGGCGCCCTACCTCGCGAGCAACGACGCGCGCTTCACGGCCTTCGCGGTGCTGCACGGCGGCGTCTTCGTCGGCGGCCTGGGATCGGAGCGTCCCCTGGCCTGGCTGTCCACGGGCGACGACGACGGCATCCGCCCCCCGGCCAAGCTCCAGGGCTACGCGGACGCGCTCGAGGGCCTCGGCTTCGCTGTCACCTTCGAGACCTTTCCCGGCGACCACGGGGTCTCCGAAGCCGAGCGCACGGCCCTGCTGGACTGGTGGCTGAGCCCCTGAGCCCCTGAGCTCCTGACCCCCTGAGCTCCTGACCCCCTGCCGGCGCCGAACCGGTCGATCTTTCTGGGAACCTCCCTCCGCGCCGCGGGTCCAACCCAGCGGGCCGTGCGCGAGGAGCGGGCGCCCCGGCGACGACCATGGGACCAGCTCAACTCCTGGCTCTGCTCTCGATCGGCACCGCGGCCGCCGCGGAGCCTCCCCTGCGCGTCAGCTCCGAGGTCGAGCAGGTCGAGGTCCACCGCGATGGACGCTTCGTGCAGTCCTCGAGCGCCGGGCACCACATCGGCAGCTTGCCGCTGCGCCCCGAGTCGATCGCCCTGGACGGCCGCGGGGGCTTCGTCGCGCTGGGCGGCTTGAACGTGGGCGATGGCCCGGCGCTGGCGGTGGTCAACCGCGACGGCGTGCTGGTCGCGGCCCCCCCGCTCTCCGAGCTCTTCGACGGCCGGGCCCGCGAGGGCTTCTGGGCCCCGCGCGACGGGCAGGTCGCCTGGCGGGTGGACTGGTGGGTGGACGCGGACCGGGGTCGGCTCGTGGTCGTGCCCGACGCACCGGCGCAGCCCGTCGCGGTGTCCCTGGCGGACGGCCTGGTGGAGAACCCCGAGCAGGCCCTGTTCCTGGAGCGCCTGGAGCGCCGCGACCTCTGGTTCGAGGCCCGCCTTCGCGCCCTGGAGCTCGCCGCGACCGAGCGCAGCGCGAGCCTGGCCTACAGCCTGCGTCGCGTGGTCAGCGAGCACGGCGGACCGCTCGTCCTGCGTCTGCGCGCCGCGGCCCTGCTCGCCCAGGAGGGTGACGCGCACGGCCGGAGCCTCGTGCTGCTCACGTCCCGCAGCCCCTCCCCCTCGGCCCGCGCCGCGCACCTCGACGACGAGCCCGACCTCGTGCTCCCGGTCCCGTCACGCCCCTGCGACCAGCCGCCCTCGCCGGCCCTGCACCTGCCCTACGACCACCGCGCGGCGCGCAGCTACGCCATCCAGCTGCTGCCGACCTTCTTCAACCGCGACTCGGTGCCGATGCTGCGTCAGCTCCTGGCCTTCGGGGACGACCAGGACCGCTCCGACGCCCGGCACGCCCTCGGTTGCCTCGTCCAGGCCTTTCCCGATCAGACGGACGCGCTGCTGCCGCGCCCTCGGCGCAAGGCGACCGTGCCGACGGGTCAGCTCGCCGCGCTGCCCAGCCCGGTCGGGCGGAGCGCCCAGGCGCTGAGGCTGCTGATCGCCCTGATCCCCCTGATGCTGCTGTCGGGCACCGCCGCGCTCACGCGCTGGCGCGGGCGGCCTCGAGATCCGCCGCCCAGTCGCTGAGCCGCCGTCCGGCGAACCAGCCGTCCCGCTCCTCGACCAGCAGCTTGCCGTGCTCTTCGATGTGCAGCCACAGGGTGTTGCTGAGCATGCCGCCCTGCTCGGGCGCGATGTGCTCGACCTTCGTCACGATCGACCAGGGGACGCGCGCGCACCACTCGATGCTGCGGTAGACGAGCTCGTCCTTCGTCCAGGCAAGCGCGACCCAGCCCTCCTCGCGGGCGAGCAGCTCGTGGCTGCGCTTCGCAGCGCGCACGGTGCGGATCATCGCCGCGGTCGCGAGCACACCGACGGTGGATCCGAAGCCCACCGCGAGCGGGCGGGCCAGGCCGACCTCCTCACCACCGAAGAAGAGGCCCACGGCCAGGATCGCGCCGATGTAGGGCAGGAAGCCGCCGCGGTAGCCGCCCCAGGAGCGACGATCGAGCCCCATCACGAGCACGTCGTCGGCCGTCGTGAAGTCGACCAGCTCCGCGATCTCGTCGCGGCTCAGGCGCGGGAAGGGCTTGAGGAAGGTGCTCAATCGAACTCGGGCCGCTGCGCCCGGGTCATGAGCGCGTGCAGCGCCGTCTGCACCGGGGTGCCGTCGAGGATGGTGGCCACCGCGTCGACGATGGGCATCTCCACGCCACGCTCCTGCGCGAGCAGGCGCAGCGTCTCCACCCGGGCCGCGGCCTCGGGGTGCTGGAGCTGCTCGCCCTTCGCCAGCCGCTTGCCGGCCTGGATCACGGGGTCCGTGGGATCGGTCACCGTCAGCATCCAGTCGCCGATGCCCGACAGGCCCGCCAGCGTCCGCGTGTCCCCACCCAGGGACTCGGCCAGACGCCCGCCTTCGGCCACAGCGCGGGTCAGCAGCACCGCCGCCACCGCGCG
>JAJDAI010000061.1 GCA_029261955.1 Deltaproteobacteria bacterium
GAAGGCCATGATGCGGGCATGGGCGAGCGGGTCGAAGCGTCGCGGGCCGTCGGGCCAGGCGAGCCCCAGCAGGGGCAGCAGGCCGGCGACCAACGAGACAAGCGCCAGCCGCAGACCGAGTCGCTGGAGCGGATCGCCGGAAGGTTCGTCTCGGATCACGGGCAGGGCAGCGCTCATGGGGCTCGATACCTCCTCCGCGGAGGCCAAGCGAGCGGCATGCCGGATTCCCCAGCCCGGACGATCTGGCCCCGTCGTGCCGTCTGGCTCAACTGTGCCCGCCCTGTGCCGGCCGCCCTGAGGCAATTGGCACACCTCGACTCCCGGAACCCTGTGGCAAGCAACACACCGTATATAGGGGAATCCCTTACGGGGCCTAGGGGAGAGGCGGATCCTGACCCGATCGAGATCCTGGCCCGCTCCTTGCGAACTCCGCCGATCGGAAGGAGGAGCACGTGATCAAATCCATCCAGCTTATTGCTGTCCTGGCGCTCCTGGCGCTGCCCCTGACTGCGACCGCGGAGGGCGTACACCGCCCTGACCAGAATCCGGGAACCCCTGAGCAGGTGGCTGCCGGAAAGACGAGCTTCGCCATGTGTGCGGGTTGCCACGGAGCGGAGGGCGAAGGGCTGGTCGGCGTGGGCCCCCGGCTCAACAGCACCAACTACCTCGCAGCCGCCCCCAACAGCTTCTTCGAGCAGACGATCAAGACGGGCCGCGCAGGCACGAACATGATCGCCTGGGGCCCGGCGCTCGGCGACGAGACCGTCGCCAACCTCGTCGCCTACATCCGCAGCTGGCAGACGGCCGCGGGCGAGACGCTGGACGAAGCGCCCCTCAAGGGCAGCCTCGAGATCGGCACGGCCAAGTGGGTCGACATCTGCTCCCGCTGTCACGGCCGCTCCGGCGCCGGCTACAGCGAAGCGGGCTCGGGCACCGGGATCGGCCGCAGCGCCTTCCTGGACGTCGCGAGCAACGGCTTCCTGCGCGCCGTCATCACCCGAGGCAAGGACAACACGGCCATGCGGCCCTTCTCCGCCGACTCCCCGGTCTCGGTCGCTGACCTGACCCCCGAAGAAGTCGACTCGATCATCCAGTACCTCCGCGCGAACGCCTGGTAGCGGGCATGAAGGACACACCCATGTCTCACAGAAAGCCGCAGACCCTCGATGAGGCCCGCGCCCAGGAGATCCTGGAGCGAGCCCCCGAAGACGCTGCCCCCACGGGCTTCACCCGCCGAATCTTCATGGCCGGTGCTGCCGCTGGAGCCGCCGCGATCGGCGCCTGCGCCAGCGGGGAGGGCGATGGCGACGGAAGCCCCCAGCCCGACATGCCCGCCAAGGCCATCCAGATCGGCAGCCCCGAGCCGCCCAAGAAGGACGTGCCCACCAACCTGCTGTCCGCCTGCCCCTACTGCGGGGTCGGCTGCGGCACGATGATCCAGGTGGAGGAGGGCAAGATCGTCGGGATGATCCCCGACCCGAAGCACCCCACCAACAAGGGCCTGCAGTGCATCAAGGGTCTGAGCAGCAACGAGGCGATCTACGTCGACCGCCTCACGAAGCCGCTCATCCGCAAGGACATGACCAACCCGATCACGGGCCACGTCTCGCAGACGAAGGGCCGCTTCGACGACGACCTGTTCCGTGAGGCCTCCTGGGAGGAGGCCGAAGAGCTGGTCATCCAGATGACCGTGGACATCGTGAACAAGACCGGCGGCAACTCCGTCGGCCTGTACGGCTCCGGCCAGCTGCCCGTCGAGGGCCAGTGGCTCGAGAACCAGTTCATGAAGGGTGTGCTCGGCTCGAACACCATCGAGGCGAACGCGCGGATGTGCATGACCTCCGCGGTCACGGGCTACTTCAAGAGCCTGGGCTCGGACACCCCGCCGACGTCGTACGAAGACATCGAGATGGCCGACATGATCACGCACTGGGGGCACAACGCCCGCGGCAGCCACCCGATCGTGTTCTGGCGCATCGCCGACCACAAGAAGAAGGCGGGCATCCCGACCCTGATCGTCGACCCGCGCCGCACCGGCACGGTGATGGGCTACGAGGAGATCAACGCCGAGAACTCGTACCACTTCAGGACGATCAACGGCGACATCAGCATCCACAACGCCTTGGCGTGGCTGATGCTCAACAAGTACAAGGACGCCGTCGACTGGGACCTGCTCAAGAAGCACACGACGGGCTGGGAGGCCTACGTCGAGGGCGTGAACGCCCGCTACAACCCCGAGCAGGTCAAAGAGATGACCATGGTCGATCCGGAGTACCTGGATCAGGTCGCCAAGCAGTGGGCTGAGGCGTCGATCAAGGGCAAGAAGGCCGGCAAGGGCGGCGTGCTGACCTTCTGGGGCATCGGCTACAACCAGCACCTCCACGGTCAGAACAACACGGTCAGCCTCATCAACCTGATGACCCTCACGGGCAACATCGGGCGGCCGGGCTGCGGTCCCTTCTCCATGACCGGGCAGCCCAACGCCATGGGCGAGCGGCTCACGGGTGGCCTGACGGGGCGCCTGCCCTTCAACCAGGGCCTCAAGAACGACTCCTGGCGGGACCACATCGCCGACTCCTGGGGCGTGCCCCGCGAGCGGCTCAAGGGCGTCGTGTCGGCCCAGAACCCCGGCATGGCCATCGGCATGATGGAGCGGGCGCTCAAGGGTGAGGTGAACGCCATGTTCCTCATCTACGCCACGCACATCGACCTGCCCGACCAGGAGACGCTGGTTCGACCCGCGCTGTCGCGCACCTTCAACGTGGTGCAGGAGATCTACCGCCACGCCCCGAACAACCTGTACGCGGACGTCATCCTGCCCGCGGCCACGTGGGGCGAGTGGGTGGGAGGCACCTACATCCAGTCGGAGCGGCGCTTCTACGTCTGCGACGGCACGGCCAACCCGCTGGAGGGCACCCGGCCCGACATCGACATGGTGATCGACAAGGGCAAGGAGATCGCCAACCGGCTCGGCCTCGATGGCGAGAAGATCTTCCCGTACCACCGCAAGGAGAACGGCTTCTACGACCCCGAGGAGATCTTCCGGGAGTTCGTGAAGGCCTCGAAGGGCTCCGACGCCGACATGACCGGCATGCTCGAGGTCGAGGAGAAGGACGGCATCGGCCTCTACGACCAGATCCGCCAGCACCGCGGCATCCAGTGGCCGGCTCCGACCTACGAGATCGCGAAGGCGGGCGGCACCAAGCGCCGCTACCTGGCGCAGGAGGACGCGTCCTGGGTGGAGAAGCCCTACGGCTCCTTCCGCCACGCGGACGGCAAGCTGCACATCCACCTCTGCGAGCAGGACTACAGCCAGCGCAAGGAGATCACGGCGCAGCTCGCCCGGCTCGGCACCGAGGAGGGCTTCTACGCCATCGACAACATTCCGCTGCTCGAGAAGGCGCGGGACATGGCGCTGACGCCGGAGCTGCCGGACTTCGAGCACCTGGGCAAGAAGTGGGACGAGGTCCCCGAAGACAAATACCCCTTCTGGGTGGGTCTCGGGGTGGTCTACGAGCACTTCCACACCGCCAAGACGATCCGTTCGGGCACGACGCGCAAGCTGGTCCCCGAGATGTACGTCGAGATGCATCCCGAGGACGCGCAGGAGCTGGACGTGCTGGACGGGGAGTGGGTGGAGATCTTCACCCGGCGCTCGTCCTACCAGGCTCGCGTGTCGGTCGGACTCGACTCCGTCGTGCGGCCAGCGCGGAACCTGGTGCCCAAGGGCTACCTCTTCTCGCCCTGGAACCTGAGCGTGGCGGACTCGGCTGACCCCGAGAAGAACAAGTGGCTCGTGAACCGCGTGAGCCACCGCGCCTTCGACCCGGTCTCTGGCCAGGTCGACTTCAAGAAGCTGGCAGGCCGAGTCAGGAAGCTGAGCAAGGCCTGAGGTGGGGGCGGCGTGGGGGGGCGCCGCCAACCTTCAACCCCGGAGTCGACCATGGGTGATGCACTCAAAGGCGGAACTGCGTCTCGTCGGACCCTGCTCTCGGGGGTCATCGCGGCGGCCGGTCTGGTGGCGGGCCAGTTCGTCGGGCTGCGGTCCAGTCGAGCGGGACGGATCACCATCCGGCCGCCCGGTGCGCTGCCCGAGAAGGACTTCCTGAGCCGCTGCACCCGCTGCTACCAGTGCGGCGACATCTGCCCCAACGGCGCCATCACCTTCCTGCCGCCCAAGGAGGGGCTGGCCGAGGCCTTCACGCCGGTCATCGAGCCCCGCACCCAGGGCTGCACGGCCTGCATGAAGTGCACGCAGGTCTGTCCCACGGGGGCGCTGCAGCCGGTGGATCCCAACCCGGAGACCGTGCCCGGCACCATCAAGATGGGCATGGCCAGGCTCAACAAGGAGATGTGTTACTCGTGGGAGGAGCCGGCCCGCACCTGCGGGGTCTGCTACCGCGCCTGCCCCTTCCCGGGCAAGGCCATGACCATCTCGCTCTTCGAGCGGCCGACCGTGAACCACGAGCTGTGCATCGGCTGCGGGCTCTGCGAGCAGAGCTGCATCCACCTGCCGCAGGCCATCCGCATCCTGCCGGTCGACCGGAGCCAGACGTGAGCCGCCCCGGCCGAGGCCGCTGGTTCCAGGTCTTTCGCAAGACCATCCAGCTGCTGTCGGTGTCGTTCGTGGCCTACGCCGCGATCTCGATGCACTGGCGCAACTACAAGCTCGCGCACAACCAGGAGCGGCTGGTCACCCTCATGACCAACGAGGTGTGGGGCACCCTCTACACCCTCAACGAGCGGATGCTGGCGCTGTTCGGGGAGCCGCACGCGGTGTCCGATGGCTTCCTCGGCGGACCCTGGGCGGCGCACGTCGCCGGCGTGGCCTTCGTGGACCCGCTGAACGTCGGGGCGATCCTGGCGTCGGGCGAGATCCCGCCTTGGGCGGCGCTGATCGGCGCCTTGATTCCCCTGGTCCTGGCGGTCTTCCTGGGCAAGGTCTTCTGCTCGTTTCTGTGCCCCGGCCGCTTGCTCTTCGAGGTCGCCAACGGCTTTCGATTCCTGCTGGTTCGGGCCGGAATCCCCGTCGCGTCGGTGTCGATCCCCCGGGTCGGGCTGGGGGTCGCGGTTGGCTCGGTGGCCTTCGCGGCTGCGGCCGGCGCAGGGCTCTTCCACTTCGTGCTGCCCTACCTGGCGGTCTCCGCCACCATCCACCACGCCATCCTCGGCGGCGCGGTGGGCGGCATCGCGGCCTGGACCTTGGGCCTCTTCCTCTTCGACGCGCTGATCGCCCCCGGCCAGTTCTGCCGCTCGGTCTGCCCCACGGGCGCCCTGCTCGAGCTGGTGGGTCAGCGGCCCGCCCTCGCCATCGCGACGGACGGCACCGACTGCCCACCGTCCTGCACCCTCTGCCAGCGCGCCTGCCCCTACGGCCTCTTCGTCGGTCGGGGCGACCACCAGCCCGCCTGCGACTCCTGCGGTCGCTGCACCACGGTCTGCCCGGAGCGGAAAGTGAGCCACCACATCCAGGTTCCCCTTCGCAAGTCCCGCCTGCCCATCCTCATGGTGCTGGTGGCGATGTCGCTCCCGACGGCGGCGCTCGCGCACCACAACAAGGGCCTGCCGCACTACGGCTACTTCGAGAACTACCCGCAGGTGCCCACGGACGAGTACGTGCAGATCAGCGGGCGCTGGGAGGCCGGCGCCACGGTCTTCAACTTCCAGGGACTGCAGCGCGCCTCGTCGGAGACGCCGCACGACGTGCGCATCTTCGCCTACCTCTACGACCTCGAGGACGACCACGGCTACGAGGGCCCGCTGACCCTGACCGTGATGCGCAAGGACGAGGTCGTGCGCGTGCTCAACCGGATCGAGCCCGACGAGGAGGCCGTGTACGTCGCCCGCGTCGAGATGCCGAAGTCCGGGGACTACACGCTGATCTTCGAGTTCGAGCTGGACGGCGAGAAGCAGCGCACGACGCTGCCCTTCGAGGTCGACCTGGCGGTGGACCGGGTCAACTGGTTGGTGGTCGGTGGGCTGGTCACCACCGTCGGGATGGTCTTCATCCTGGCGCTGGGCAACAAGCGGCGGCGTCACGCGCCCCGCGCGCCTGCGGCGGCCTGACATGGACTCCGCGCAGGCCTCCGCCGAGCCCGCGATGCCCGCCTGCCACATGGAGGGCATGGAGGGCATGGAGCACCTGGTCAACGCCGACGGCCAGATGATCATGCTGATGGACGGCATCCCGCCCTGGCTCTTCGCCGTGGGCACGGGCGCGGTGGTCCTGCTGTCCTTCGTGGTGGTCGAGTGGCGCGGCCTCAAGGACATCGAGGGGCTGACCTTCACCCTGGGCAAGCGCCGCGGCGGCCTGCGCGCGCTCATGCAGAAGCGCTGGTTCCAGTTCGCGTTCCAGGCGCCGGTGCTGGTCGGCTTCCTGGCGACGATCTACATCGGCCTCTTCGGGAACATGGCGAGCAACATCTCGCCGATCCTCGTGTGGACGCTGTGGTGGGCGGGGCTCATCTTCGCCGTCGCGATCTTCGGCAACCTCTGGTGCTTCGTCTGCCCCTGGGACGCTGCCGCCAACATCGTCTCGCGCCTGACCTTCTGGAAGCGCAAGGAGAGCCTGTCCCTGAACCTGCCCTGGCCGGCCTGGGCGAAGACGGTGTGGCCCGCCATCGTGCTCTTCGTGGGCCTGACCTGGCTGGAGCTGGGCTTCGGGATCACGAACAACTCGCGCCAGACGGCCTACCTGGGCCTGGGCATGATCGCCGCGGCCATCGTGACGGCGCTGGTCTTCGAGAAGAAGGCCTTCTGCCGCTCGCTCTGCTTCGTGGGGCGGATCGGCGGGATGTACGCGACCTTCGCGCCCGTCGCCATCCGGCCGCGGGACACGCGGATCTGCGACATCTGCACCAGCCACGACTGCCTGACGGGCAATGAGCGCGGCTACGCCTGCCCCACGGGCATCGACCTGAGCGAGCTGACCGAGAACACCTACTGCACCCAGTGCACCGAGTGCTTCAAGTCCTGCGACCGCAACGCCCCCGTCGTCCAGATCCGCTCCGTCGCCCGCGACATGAGCAACGTGAAGGCGCCCCGGATGGACGAGGCCTGGCTGGCCCTGGTCCTGCTGGCGCTGACGGCCTTCCACGGCCTCTCCATGACCCCGGTCTGGGAGAACCTGACGCCCGGCACCTTCGACTTCGTGGACGCCATCAGCAACGCCCTGGGTGTGGGGCGCCTGCCGGCCTTCACCGTGGGCATGGCGCTCGTCTGCCTCGTGCCCATCGCGGCCTACGCGCTGAGCACCGCGGCCGCCTGGCTTTGGGTCCGCTCCGCCGGGGTGAGCTTCCGCGAGCTCTTCGTGCAGTACGCCTGGGCGGTGCTGCCGGTCGCGCTCTTCTATCACCTGGCCCACAACGCCATGCACCTGCTGCACGAGGGGCCCGAAGTGGTCCCCGCGCTCAGCGATCCCATGGGCTCCGGGGCCGACTACTTCGGCACCGCCGGCATGGCGATCACGCCGATCCTCGGCACCGAGGGCACCTGGTACGTCCAGGTCGCGCTGGTCCTGACGGGGCACCTCGTGGGCGTCGTCGTCGCCCACCGCATCTCCCGCCGCCTCTTCGGCGACAAGGCCACCGCGGTGCGCTCCCTGGTGCCGATGCTGGTGATGATGGTCGTGCTGTCCGTGGGCGGCCTCTGGCTCATGAGCCTGGACATGAACATGCGCATGGGGCGGATGTGAGCACCCGTCGCGCAGCGGTCGCGGAGCTCGGCCGAGGGCTGGCGGGGCTGTTGAGCGGGGGCTCGGCGCCGCAGGCCTTCATCCGCCCGCCGGGGGCTGTCAGCGAGCGCGCCTTCCTCTCCGCCTGCGATGGCTGCGGCGCCTGCGTCGAGGCTTGCCCGCACGCGGCCATCGGGGTGCTGCCGGCCAGCGCTGGCCGCGCGTCGAAGACCCCCGCGATGCTGCCCGAGCAGCGCCCCTGCCACCTCTGCTCGGACGCGCCTTGCGTGGTGGCCTGCGACCGCGGCGCGCTGATGCCCATCGCCGAGGGCGAGTTCTTCTTCGGCATCGCCGAGATCGAAGAGGCCAGGTGCTTCGCGTTCCAGGGGCCCGAGTGCGGCTCCTGCGCGGCGTCCTGCCCCACCCGCGCCATTGAGACGACGATGGGGAGGCCGAGCATCGACGAGGCCGCCTGCGTCGGCTGCGGGCTCTGCCGCGAGGCCTGCCCGGTCTGGGGCAAGGCGATCCGCCTTCTGTAGTCAGATCGCTGGCAGCAGCGTCGCTTCCAGCAGGGCGGTCATGGTCGCCCGGTACTGTTCGAAGGCCGTGCGTCCCTCCTCCGTGAGCTCGAAGCTCGTGTTCGGGCGCTTGCCCACGAAGGTGCGCGTCGAGCGGACGAGGCCCCCGTCTTCCAGCTTGCTCATGTGCGACGACAGGTTGCCCGCGGTCATGCCGGTCCGGCGGCGCAGGAACAGGAAGTCGGCGCCGTCGAGCACGTACAGGGTCGCGACGAGAACCAGGCGCGCAGGCTCGTGGATCAGCCGGTCCAGGGACGGCGGGCTCACGCGGGCACCGGGTGGCTGCGCAGGAAGAGCTGCAGGGTCCGCAGCCCGCCGAGCACCGCGGCGAGGCCGCCGATGAGCAGGCCCAGGCCCGGGTCGGTGTCCAGGACGATCACCAGGGCCCCGCCGAGCGCCAGCGCGACGCCGTAGAGCAGGAAGCGGGGCTGGTGGATCATCGCGGCGGTGACGCCGGCCGCGAAGGCCATCAGCAGCGCCGGCAGCGCGGGCACCAGCAGCGTCGGCAGGGGCGCGGAGCCGTGCCGCACGGTGGCGAAGTACAC
>JAJDAI010000601.1 GCA_029261955.1 Deltaproteobacteria bacterium
GCACGGACTCCAGGTCGTAGAGCTCGTAGGGCTCGTTGTCGGTGTAGGCGACGCCGCTGTGGCAGTCCGCGCAGCCGACCTCTTCGGACTCGAAGAGCGCCTTGCCGCGCACGACCGAGTCGCTGAGCTCACCGGCGCGCGCCACGTCGGGCTCGCGGCTCCAGTCCACGAAAGCGGCGACCATGGCCGCGTCGCTGTTGTTCAGGCCCTCGCCGCCCATGCGGCCCTGGCTGGTGGTGACGACCTCGTCGTGCACGGTCAGCACGTCGTTGGTCCAGGTGACCGGGGCGGTCAGCGAGACGACGCCGGCGAGCGAGGGGGTCTGGCGCACGCCGTCGGTGAAGGTCCAGGTGACGCCGTCGGCGCGGCCGTCGTGGTGGCAGGTGGCGCAGGACACGGCGGCCCCGTCGGCCGACATGCGGCTGTCGTCGGCGGCGTAGAAGAGCCGGCGGCCGGCCTCGACGTCGGCGGGCAGCACGCTGGCGGCGACCTCGAGGCCCGAGCCGGCGTTCAGGCCGCTCAGGCGGAAGATCGTGTTGGGCGCCTGGTCCCCGGCCTCGTTGCGCACGGGCAGGGCGTCGACGCGCAGGTTCGCGACCGTGCGGTCGAGGAAGCTGTGCACGAAGCCGGCGTCCTCGCTCAGGAAGGCCACGCCGCGCGGGCCGGCGTCGGTGACGATGGTGTCGGTGGCGTGGCGGGTCAGCGCGTCGAACTCGATGAAGGCGCCCGAGCCGCCGCCGAAGCCCTCGTCCATCATCGGGACCGCGACGTCCATGCCGGGGCCGTCGAGGTTGAGCTGCCGCTGCATCGACTGCACGGCGAGCACCGCGGAGCTGCCCTCCATGGTCGCGAGCACGCGGGTGCCGTCCGGCGTGAAGGTCACCGAAGCCGCGTAGCCGCCGACGCTGCGGAAGTCGTCGCTCTCGACGAAGCCGTTGAGGCTGAGCACCTCGGCGTCCGCGTCCGTGACGACGCCGGAGCCGTCGAGGGGCAGGGTCACGACCGTGCCGGTGAAGCGCCCGCCGCCGTTGGCCGCGTAGCCATCGGAGCTGCCGCCGAAGTCGTCGAAGTCCCCCTCGACGTCGTCGGTGTTGGGATCCGGGACCGCGGTGGTGTTGTCCACGTAGAGCACCGGCACCGCCAGCGACTTGCCGTCGAAGCGGATGGCCGGGTCGCCCGTGATGCGCGGGGTCATGGAGAAGCTCGCGCCGCCGTCGAAGGGCGTCGCGCTCACGTCGGGCAGCTCGATGCGCTGGATGTCGCCGCTGTCCAGGTCGATGCGGCTCAGCCGCCCGTTCACCGCGGAGCCCACGAAGAGCGCCTTGTCGGAGGGGTGCAGGGCGAGCCACTTCGGCTCGTCGGCCACGTCGAAGGAGCGGGTGACGCTGAGGGTCTCGACGTCGATCTCGTCGATGCGGCCGGACAGGGACGAGGCGACCCACACGCGGTCGCCGGACTCCGAGGCGACGACGCCGACGGGCTCGGCGCCGACCTCGATGGTCTCGGTGAGTTCGAGGCCGTCCTCGGAGACCACCGCGACGCTGCGCTCGGTGCGCTGGCTGACGAAGAGCAGGCCGCCGGCGCGGGCGATGCGGGTGGGCTCTCCGCCCAGCTCCAGCTCGCTGCGGTCCCGGGTCTCGGGGTCGATGGTGGCCAGGACGCCGGAGTCGGCTTCCAGGGCGTGCAGGCTGGTGTAGTCCTCGGAGGCGACCAGCGTCGACGAGCCGGTTGAGAAGCGGTTGTCCTCCAGCTGGCCGCAGGCGGCGAGGAGGGGCAAGAGCAACAGGGCGGTTCGGCGCATTCGGCGGGTCTCCGGGGGGTGTGCCGTCTCACTCAGCAAGGGCTGTGCCGAAACCGCAGGCACGGGCGAACCGGGGCCGCCCTGATGGTGATCATCGTGTAGAAGGGGCCGTGATGGAACCGGATTCTCGCCGCGGGCTGCTGGCGCCTCTGAGCGTCGCGCCGATGATGCAGATCACCGACCGCCACCAGCGCGTGTTCATGCGCGCGCTCACGCGTCGGACCCTGCTCTACACCGAGATGGTCACGGCCCACGCCGTCGTGCGCGGGGACCGGGACCGGCTGCTCGGCTTCGATCCCGTGGAGCACCCGCTGGCGCTCCAGCTGGGCGGCGACGACCCCGCGCTGCTGGCGGAGGCGGCGCACATCGCCGAGGACCTGGGCTACGACGAGGTCGACCTGAACGTCGGCTGCCCCTCCCCGCGCGTCAGCAAGGGCAACTTCGGCGCCTCGCTCATGAAGGAGCCCGCCCGCGTCGCGGCCGCGGTGAGCGCGATGCGATCGGCTGTCTCCATCCCCGTCACCGTCAAGCACCGCATCGGCGTGGACGAGCTCGACAGCTACGAGCACATGCACGCCTTCGTGCGCGACGTGGCCGAGGCCGGCGCCGATCGCTTCATCGTGCACGCCCGCAAGGCCTGGCTGAAGGGCCTGTCCCCGAAGGAGAACCGCACGGTGCCGCCGCTGCGCTACGGCGACGTGCACCGGCTCAAGGCGGAGCTGCCCCAGCTCGCGATCGAGATCAACGGCGGCTTCAAGGACCTGGACGCCGTGGTGGAGCAGCTGC
>JAJDAI010000602.1 GCA_029261955.1 Deltaproteobacteria bacterium
GTGCTCCCGACCCCCACCCTCAGGCGCTGAGCGTCAGCAGCGTGTGCGCCTCGCCCAGGCCGTCCTGCTGGGCCACGACCGTCAGCCCCGCCTGCGCCACCAGCTCCACGAAGTCCACCGCGCCGTACATCCGGCTGTTCCCGTTGGCGAAGCAGGCGAAGTACAGCGACGTGGCGTGCAGCGCGTAGTCCGCTGACGGGTGGTGTTGCCGGTCCCAGAACGTCTCCAGCACGAAGATCCGGCCGCCGGGGGCGAGGGCGTCCCGGGTGCGCTCGAGGATGCTGACGATCTGTTCGGGGGAGAAGCAGCACAGGAACTGGCTCATCCACGCCGCGTCGGCGCCCTGGTGGAAGGGCTGGCTCGTGTCCAGCGCGTCCGTCGGGTGCAGGGTGAAGCGGTCCACCCAGCCGGCCTCGCGAAAGCCCTCCCGGGCCAGGGCCAGCTGCTCGGGCAGGTCCTGCACGACCAGGCGGACGTCGGCGTTGCGCGCGAGGCATTGGCGCGCGAACCGGCCGGTGTTGCCACCGATGTCCAGAAGCTCACGCGGCGGGTCCGCGAAGACCGCGTCCAGCGCCGCCAGAAACGCGGAGTCCGAGTAGAAGTGATCGAAGGCGTACCAGGCCTCGCGCGCTTCCTTGGGCAGGGTCGGGATGGCCGGGTAGAGGGTGGGCCAGTCGCCGAACTCGCCCAGCCCGGCGGGAGTCTCCGTCACCAGCGCCTCGCGCAGCCGATCGAGGCCTGACCAGGCGAAGTGCTGGGTGAACTCGAAGTTCACGCGCGTCAGCTCGTCGTCCAGGAGGAAGTGGGCGAGGTGGGCGGCGGAGAAGCGCTCGTCGGGCCGGTCGAAGAAGAGCCCGATGGAGCGTCCCAGGTCCCGCAGGATCTTCACGCCGTACTCGGACACACCCGAGGCCTGCGCCGCCTCGGCGACGGTGACGCCCCGGCGGCGGTTGTCGTAGACGTTCCGCAGCAGGCCGGTGTCCCGCATGGTGGCGATGGCCTGGAAGAGGAACGGCGAGAAGGAGATGTAGGTCGCGAGGGCCCGCGCTTCCTCGCCCGTCCAGGGGCGGCTGAAGAGGGGGGCACCCGGCTGGGTGGAGCGGGACTGGGAAGACTCAGGGGGGGGAGCGTGCAACACGAGCCACATGTAGCGCCAATGCGCTCCACCGTCTCGCACTGCGGCCTGCTGCGGCGCGTCCAAGACACCCGCCGCCGGCTTCGCTGATGCCGCCTCTGCGGTCAGCGTGAGGGTGGCTGCGCGACCTTGAATCCGCTGGAAGAATGCGGCCTTGTGCCTCCAAGGCCCCCGGTAGGTAGCCTGGGGCCATGCTGCATCGCCCCCCCGAGCCATCGCGTCGCCGCGTCGCCCCCGTGGCCCTTCTGCTGCTGCTCAGCAGCGTCCTCCTCGTGCTTGCGAGCTGCGCCTCCAACGGCCCCGACGACGACGACGCCACCCCCGACGACGACGACGCCGCCCCGGACGACGACGACAGCACGGCGGAGCCTCCACCGCCCCTGACGCTGGAGGAGGTCGTTCTGGATGGCGACTTCAGCGACGCCACCGGCTTCGTGTTCCTGCCCGGGCCCGATCGGGAGCTCTTCGTCTGGGAGAAGAACGGCCGCATCGGCCACCTGGAGCTGACGGACACCCTCGGCGCCGTGCTCGTCCGCGAGTTCAGCCTGGACGGTGTGCACCATCCGTCGGACTGCGGCCTCATCGACCTGGCCCTCGCGCCGGACTTCGAGCAGAGCGGCCGGCTGGCGATCGGGTACTGCGTGTCGGGGGCGCTCACCCACATCGAGGAGCTGATCTTCGACCCGACCGGGCCGGAGCTCTTCACCGGATCCCGCGAGGTCCTGCTCGCCGTGGAGGTGCCGGGTGTCGAGCGCAACCAGCACAACGTCGGCTCGCTCGGCTTCGAGGAGGACGGCACGATCTGGGCGCTCCTGGGGGAGAAGCGCGAGTCGGAGCAGGCCCAGGACCGCCACAACGAGCTCGGCTCCCTGGTGCGCTTCGTGCCGGGTCCGTCGGGGCCCCAGCCCGCGCCCGGCAACCCGTGGGCGGACGGCGTCGACGGCAGCCCCCTCGTCTACACCTACGGCCTGCGCTCACCCTGGACGGGCCTGCGGGACTCCCTCGGGCGGTTCTGGGTGGGGGACGTCGGCACCACCGCCTACGAGGAGATCAACCTCGTCACCGCGCCCGGACAGAACTTCGCCTGGCCGATCGCCGAAGGGGCCTGCCTGAGCTCCGACTGCGAGGACACGGTCGACCCGACCCTGTCGTGGACCATCGCGCAGGACCACCCCTACATCGTCGAGGACCCCGAGGTCGTGCCCGCGGCCGGCCGGGTGGTCTGGGTGGGCTGCGAGTACCTGCCCCCCGCCGAGCTCGACCGGTACGGCGGGCAGCTCACGGGTCGTGTGCTGTTCGGTGACTACAACACCGGCTTCGTCCGGGCCGCGAAGGTGGACGCCGACGGTGAGCTCCTGGAGGACCGCCACCTCGTCAACCTGCCCTCCGCGACGTCGTGGCACCCCGGGGCGGACGGGTACATCTACGCGCTGACCCTCGGCGACGGCTCCAACGGCCCGCCCGCGTTGGGCCAGGGCGCCGTCTCACGCCTCTGGCGGCTCGTCCTGGAGGGGTGAGAGCCCGCCCGGGTTCAGTCTGGGCGGGGCCCTCGAGGGTGCAGGACGGACGGGCGCCACAGCGGCGCCGCCCGAGGCGGCCCAGCCCGAGCACGAGCAGCACTCCGAGGGACCCCACCGGGCCCGCGTCAGCGATGGAGGCACAGCTGCCGCAGCTGTTCCAGAGGAGCTGCTCCGGTCCGTACTTGCGGAGGACCCGGCTGCACTCGAGCCCTCCGTCGAGTTCCACCGCCGCGTAGCCCTCCTCGCAGCTGCAGGTCGGGAACCCGTTCAGGGGGACGCAGGACCCATGCTCGCCGCAGTTCTGAGACCCGCAGACCGCATCGCTCGCTGTGTCCAGGGAGCCGAGCATCTCGGAGTCCAGCCGGTCGCATGCCACCGTCGCGCCCAGAGCCGCCGCCCGGGCCCGGGGCGCCATGATGCGGCGGGCGACCTCCCCCTCGGCGCACACGCAGCCGTCACCCAGGGCGGTGGTCGCGCAGAACGCGTCGACGCCGCAGTAGGTGTCGCCGCAGGGTTCGGGGTCGCTCCGGTCCCAGGGGCAGAGGTCCACCGTTGGCCGGTCGCTGAGGTCGATGACCGGGTCCACGTCCCCCCCGGTGCTCGGTGTGAACACCGGATCGGCGGTCATCTCCCAAGACGACAAGCGGCTGTAGAGCCGGGTCAGGTAGCTGTGCTCCTCCTCCAACCCGTCGAGCCAGTCCAAGGAGTCGGCGTAGGCGGGGGTCCCGGCCCAACGGTCCCGCGCGTCTCCGACTGGCGTGGCGAGACCGCCGGCGTACTGGGTCACCACGCCGAGCCCCCCGGCCTCGTCGATGAGCCAGGAGACGAGGGGGTAGTAGTTGTCCTGGGGAAGGCGGACCTGGGAGTTGACGTCGTCGACGTCGATCTCGATGCCGACGTAGTTGTTCGACTCGTAGCGTGTGTCTGCAGCGATGAACGCGAGCACGCCCATCTCGGGTTCGGCCGCCACGGCCGTGAGTCGGATGGGGATGGTTGGGACCTCGCCGGGGTAGGTCATGGAGATGGGTGAGATCTCCGAGACGGCCGCTCCCGGCCGC